>NZ_CP012502.1:2700000-3000000 GCF_001721685.1 Salisediminibacterium beveridgei
CTTTTGCCAGTCCCATTCAAAACACCCTCTCTTTGCCATCTCCTTTTATTTTCTCACAAAAACAAAAAAAGCACGCATGATCTGCCTGCATCGGGCGTTTTTTCCCGAAGAATGCCCAATTGATCCGAACGGACCCGCGATCAGCTGCAATCATACAGAAAACCGGACACAAGGCCCGGCTGTTTGTTATCCTATATCTATGTATGGCTCCTTACGATCGCAATGCTTTTTGCTTCAGTGTATAGATTTGCTCATCATGTTCAATTAACCGGTGCTGGATAAATTCCAACTTCTCATCCACCCGGACGATGCGTTTATTCGTGTCATCCTGCCTGGCTGTTAAGACGTCCAATTTCCCTGACACCGACTTTTGATTCTCAGTCAGTTCCGTTTGATTTCTTGCCAGTTCATGTAATGTACCGGACATTTCTTTTTGACTGTCTGACAATTCTTTAATGGCCTGCAGCAGGGTGTTCAACTGATCATCTGTCACGTCAAGAAACCTCCTCCGAAATCTTTTACTGACTCAGTATACCATGAAACACCTTCTTTTTTGAATGGATCATTTGAAGAAAAAACAAGGATAAGAGAGTGATTGGCTGTGATCCCTGTAGGCTCCTTTTCCAGCCGGGAAAACTTTAACGTTTCAGAAAACAAACGAACGGATACAGGAACATCATACTGCTTTACAAATAAAGGAGGACACCGGTTATGGAAGGAAAAAAGATCCCACTCTTTATTTTCCTGTTTCTCGCAGGCGTACTTATCGGCATATTTGTCATTGCACCACTGTTTTGATAAACAACTGAAGAACCCAAAACATCACGCCTTCCAGGATCCTCCTGAAAGGCTTTTTCAATCTGGTGAATCCACAGATGCCATGGATTGTTTCACTTTCTGACACTGCGAGATCCGTTCAACCACTGTAATAACGATCATCACCCTGAGAAAGCCGCTGCCGAATCCGATTCCGGTTATTCGGAGTCACTTACGATGTCCCTGATGCGCCTTTCCAACTCATTGATCTCGTCGTTTTCCACTGAATCATTTATGGCATTGGCGATTTCGGTTCTCTTTCCAGGATCCAGATCAAGGATGTGATACTGCAAATCTGACGTCAGCATCTCATGGACGATCGTCACATTCTGCCATACCTCATTTGCAGCGTCTTGGTTTTCCATCATGTTTCTCGACAGGATTTCAATATCGGTAAATTGCTGGTCCATCCGGATGTAGTTCTCCTCCGTCATCTCCTCCTCAATCTCAACCGCCGCGTTGAACAACAGGCGATGAAGCGTCTCTTCCACACCTTCCTCCGTCCCACGATCTGACAGACTGACGAATAGAAACACGTTCAACAGCAACGAAGCTATCAAAGAGACAACAAGCAGCTTCACGTTCACTACAACACCCCCAAACTCCACAATTACACCATGAACATTCACTGCAACGGGTTATTCAGGTTCGTTCCACATACTTGCAATCCGGAACTCCCCATCGACTTCATAGCCAATAAACCCTCCTATCCCTTCTTGAACGATCTCTCTGTCCTCAATTTTATAGAGCACCGTTCCTTCAGGCAGGTCTCTCGCCTCGCTGTTTGCTGCGGCGGTGCCATTCACCTCTTCCGTCAAGACGCCAATCTCCTTTTCCAGATCTTCTTTAGTCAACGGTTCATACGTGGCAATATAGAGATGCCCTTCCCACATGAAATGGGGTGCATCGATCGATGAATCACATGCCGTCAACACCGTCCCGAAACAAAGGATCAGCAAACCGGTGACAAGATTTTTCATGTTCGATCCCCCTCTCCTTCAGGCATCCGGTCGATTCTTTGTTTGTGGAATAACAACTGTCTTTCCATGGGTTCATGCCGTCAGCCATCTGCTCACTTGGGAGATGATCAAATGATTCATGATTACAACCAGGACAAATACGATCAATGGCTCAGACGTGCTTCCCACCGCAAAAAGAAGCAAAGGAATCAGCACGGAAAAGAATAGCATGAAACCGATATAATACCGTATAACATTAGACATGATTCAGTTCCCCCTCTTCATTGATCAAATCACTGCACCCGATTGGGACGATTTCCCTTCAGCGATTTGAAATTTACTTTTTGTGCTATCAATGTTTACTGATTAACCGTTCATACTCATTTTCGCCAATCAACATGCTGTTTTAACACATCATCAATATATTGAGCCACCGGATTTGAATTCCGATTGGTCTTCCTAATCAGGTGCTGATAGATGTGGACAAAGCCTTTAAACAAGACGTATCCGATCATGACACCAATGAAATTTAAAAACACATCATCCATTATCACTAAACGCAAATGAAAATCAATTAGCATGCGTTCTTCCCCTTGATACCGCGGACTGTATGCATATCTGACCCAACTTCATCAAGCGCGTTTTTGCAGCTTTATGACCTCTTGTTCAAGAACACCGCAATGCATGAGTAAGCCAGTAATCCCACAGTGATCACAGCAGGCCCTGCCAATTGCTGCACTGCATTTCCAACAGGAACATCAAAGATTACAGATGTGATATACCCCAACACAATAAAAGCCGCTACAACCGCTGCGTTTAAATAGTTCAGTGCCTTTATACTGGCTCGTTGTTTCTTAATCACCCAGATCGCAACCAGAAACATGAGCAGTGTCATCGACACTTCGATGGCAGTTGTCCAGTCGCCTAACCTGGTCAGCTCAGAAAAGGCTTCAGATCTTACGCCATCCTGATTCGTCCATCCTTCCCTCAACTGATGCTTATAGATTTCAAGGCCTGTATACAAACTGTTCATGAATAATATCAGCGTGACATACACAATCGAAAACATTTTGATATTCAATCTCTGCCCCCTCTCCCTCGTGCACCCGCTGGTAGTTAAGACCTTTGATTATCCTGCCAAAAACAGAACTGCAAACAGAGCAAAAGCCACGAACGAACTTGCAACATAAGGCAGAGGGGCACCCATGTGAACAACACGACAGCAAGTACAAAGAAAGCAATTCCCATCGAAACCGGAAATAAAAAAATTGTTGTTCATCGCATTGCCTCCTCACGGTTGATCAAAGCCACATTGTCTGTTGTTCAGTCGTTCGCTGACCACAATACCCAAATTTCAACCGTTTATCTCTGATGCATTGAGCGTATCATACTTTTCTATATTTGGGTTTAAATCCCTTGAAAATTTCTGGTCTTTGTCATATCCATCAACAGTTAAATAATAAAGTATTCTCATCTATGCTTACAGATCAATGATCTTTTATCGTTCAGATGAAACATGTTCCGATTAAGAAAACGCGTGATTCAGTCATCCTTGACTTCATTTGAAAATACTGCCCGTACCTTCTTATGAAGCCTATTATCTTCTTCAGGTATCTCATATTGAGTGTCATACATTTGAGCACTGTCATATCCTAATGTGATTACATATTCATTGCCTTCCTTTGTTTCAAGACGAATTTCATAATCCCAAATTGGTATTTCATCATTTCTCTTCATGACCATATCTGAACTTTCATCGATCACATCTATCATCTTTTCAGGGGACTCGACGACGATTTGCTCTTCCTGGCCCTCTAATTGGTCATAAGCTCTTTTTCGGGTATTATGGAGCTTCATTTCCACAATTTCCTCCTCGCCTATCCATTCTTCCATGATTTCACCATAGGTTGTGTATTTCATTTGGTCATAGATAACAAAGCCCACAATGAATACAACGAATCCGGTTACGAATAGAATCGTCTTTTTTCTCACGTACATCCCCCCCTTTTATAAATCATCCACTTTCAAATCATTCTATTTTTTATTTTATTACATTCTTTTTATTGGAATCATACGTATTTGTCGTCACTTATGATCGTTGACGAAAGTGACCAGAATGGGCCTTTTTTCTCAAGAGTTTCGATTGCGATGAGAAGAACCTTTAAAAAAACTAACCGTAATCGGCAAAATGAAGTGAAGACGATTAACATTTTTATTACAGGAATTATAATACCATATATAGAAAGATATGATACACTTTGATTATCTTCATTCATTGTAAAAGGGGGAAAGGATATGCAAAATAAAGAGAAAATCAAAACGTATGCACTTATTTTATTAACCATTTGCTTTGTCATCACTGCACCCATGCTTTTTCAAGCTAAAATGGAAGATAGAAGACAATACGAAGCTTTTTTAAATGAGTTTTATGCTAACCTGGACAATACATTATATTCAATTGAGTATTTTTTATCTGAAGAAGAAAAAGGTGTAACAACTTTAGCAAGTATTGAACATAATTTAGAAACGACTCATTTACTATTGCGTATGGGTGACAAAACGGTGAATAGCCATATCAGTGCCCAACCAAGGTTTTTTGCAGGACGAATCACACAACACCCTAATGATGAGGGAACCTTAACTGAAGAGCAGCAATCAGAATTGGAGAAAGTTCGGGAAGGCCTTCAATACATGAAGGAAGGGTTGTATTCTGAGGAAACCGGACAGGAAAATAAACATTTATCGGCAAAAGAATTCAATGCAATCATTGAACAAGGCGCAAGTATCGGTGCACCATGACAAAACGCATTCGATGTTCATTTTTCTCTGCATTTCAAGATAGCTTTTTAAAAACAGAAAAATGAAAGATTGGAGTTGATTTTATTTAGTACTAACAAATACATTCCATTTTATCTGGCGTTCTTATGTTTCGTGTCATTCGTGAATGGGCTTACTTTTTGGAGAGACGATCAAATGATTTCAGCAGCAGTTGGCATAATTGCTTCGGCATGGTTGCTCCTGACTTTAATCGGTTATCGTAAAGGGATTAATTTATTCTTGTGGTCAGGAATGATCATTCTTTCAACGTATACGCTTTATATGATGGGTTCGTTTATCTGGTCATTCACATCAGAAACGGTTTCTTTATTTTTAGTTGTACTGGTCCTTTTGCTGACAACAGTTAATCTATTCGTCATTGTTAAATTGAAAGAGGCGATTAACCTTCATCAACAACCAAACAACGCCAGCTGAATAAGACAAGAAAACTGCATTAGACTTCCATTTTTATGAAGGTTTTTTATACATATCAGAATTGAACGTTCAAAGAACGATAAAATAAAAAGGGATGATGATTACATGAAACCATTTTTCAATATATTCGTTTTGATATTCTTGTCAACAGTTCTCACAGGCTGCCAAGGTGAAGATCAAATAAACGAATTAGATTGGGGAGAAACCGCCGAAACGGGGACATTGGAAATCACCCCAACGGATATTCAGGTGAATCGTGATCATGATGAGACTGTGTTCTGGGATGTAAGTGAATCGGGACAAGAAGTCATCATCGATTTGGAAATCAAAAACATGTCAGACTCCGTCGTCATCATGGACCGGGATTTTTATTATGAGTCATTCGGTGTACTGCACGAGGAAGACGTGATGGAGGGAGAAATCACTGTTGCAAGAATGGACCTGGACATCATGCCGCTCCCAGTTTACCAAGATGATTTGGATGAAGGCGCGTCCATCGAAACCCAAATCATAGTAGTTGTGGATGAAGGGGAATTGTTCTCATTAGCATTTGATGCAGATGGATATTCTGAAAATGAATCATATGAAGTGAGTTGGGCGATCGAATAAGCACTGTAAAGGGGCAATCTTCAATTTTATCAGACAATTTCTGTTCACTTTCATCTGACAGTAAAGGGGGTATATATAACGATGAGCAATGTAGGAGTTCCAGGGTTACTGTTAATTCTGATTGTACTTGCCTTAATGGTTGGAGGTATTTGGCTATTATTTCGTGCACTATCAAAAAAGTAATGACTCTTGAATGAACGGGTATTGAACAATCAGGCGTGTTAGTTGAATAAGAAACGATAAATTTAAAAGCGGAGAAATTCTCCGCTTTTATTTACTTTCTTCATTTTATGAGTCAAGGGGATACTCCTTTTAATTCCAAAGAAACTATCCCTTTATTTCTTTAGATAATCAATCATATGCCCAGGTTATTCAATCCACTAAAGATAACCACAATTTTTCAGACTCGATGACATGTTGCGAAATCAGTTCAATGAATGGTTCATAATTCATCGTTGTGTGTGCCAGATCAAGAACATCATAATATCTTGCACGTTCCTCATTTTTTATAATGATTGGAGGATAACCATTTTTCATTAACTCAAAGTTAAGAAGTAACCTCGAAGTACGCCCGTTCCCATCAATGAATGAATGAATTTTCACGAATTCACCATGGATCAGCGTTGCCCTGACAATGGGATGATGCGCTTTCCATTCATTCTTATATTCCCCAAGGAGTTTCTGCATGAAATCCCCAACTTCAAAATGCTTCGGCGGAATGTGCTTTGCACCGCTGATGACCACATTTTCACTCCGGTACTTGCCTGCATTTATATTATCTATTTCTTTTAGTATCAATGAATGAATGTTTTTTATATTCCATTCAGAAAGTGGTTCCTCATTTGCAACCAAATCTTCTATAAACGTGATCGCATCCCGATGGTTAATGGTTTCCAGATGTTCCACCATGCTTTTACCGCCGACCGTAATCCCTTCAAGAACGACTTTTGTCTCTGACAGTGTCAAAGTATTCCCTTCAATGGCATTGCTGTGGTAGGTCCATTCCACAACAAGTTTTTCCCTGAGAGAATTGGCAAGCC
This sequence comes from Salisediminibacterium beveridgei, assembly GCF_001721685.1. Lineage (GTDB taxonomy): Bacteria > Bacillota > Bacilli > Bacillales > Salisediminibacteriaceae > Salisediminibacterium > Salisediminibacterium beveridgei. Next base: position 2,706,677 of record NZ_CP012502.1, read on the forward strand.
CTTTTGTAAAAGGTCTGCGCCCGTCGATCTTTTTTTTGAGTGAATCGATATAACTGAAATCATATTCCAAGCCAGTGTAACGCTTTTTATTTGCCTGTCTTGCGTCCACAGGTTTAGCCGCTTCAACAGGTATGGACCAATCCCGACCAATTCTAATTGCCCCTTCAATACGCCCCTCACCGCACAATACCCGAACTCGCCGATCGCTTATTCCCCATTTATTACTTGCTTCTTTTGAGTTCATATATTGCATAACCAACCACCTCACCTAAATATTATACCGCTAACGGAATAATGTAAAGTTGGATCATGAGATAATCTTTCCTTTTTCAGTATACCGTTAAAGCAAAAAACACCCTTCAGATGATTTCTGAAGAGCGTCGCTTATAAGTATAGTTTTTTCTAGGGTGGAATACTAATGTGACATCGTATCTACTTTTTCTTTTTTGAATTCGATTTTCAGCTTTGCTCCTGTATTGGTCCTTTCCAGAATACGCTGAAGTTTGTGAACTGTGATATTCTGTGAGCCATTTTCCAATCGCGATATCAAGGGTTGCTTTTCACCAGTTAATTCTGCGAATTCTTTCTGTGTTAATCCCATTTCCAAACGGAGTGTAATCAGTGATTCTCTTAATTCCTGGTTCATCTCTCGGCTTGAATCCTCTATTAAGGATTTAAATTCAGCATCTTCTGGTGATCGTTTCTTTGTATATCTTTCTCTGAATCCCATGATTAATTCTCCTTCCTGTCTAACCAATCCTTTTTAATCTTAATTGCAAACTGTATTTCTCTCAAAGGGGTTTTGCTGCTTTTTTTATGAAATCCATGAGTCAAGAGCAAAAGCGTTTCATCATCTTTAAAGAAGAAGATACGGTAAATGTTACTGCTGTGTTTTATACGCAATTCATAAAGATCATGTTTTTTAAAATAATCAACATGAGGATGACCCCAGCGCGGTCCAAACCTTTCCAGCAATTCAATATCACGCATGATTTTTTCTGCAGCTTTTGCGGGCAATTGATCCAGAAATGCCTCTACATAAGATTCACCGTCTCGTGTTGTATAGTCTTCGACACGCCAACTTAAATGATCCATCTGATATACCTCATAAGTTATATCTTCTTTTATTATATGATTTCCAAAAGCCGTTGTCCAGTTAACTAAAGATAGCATTTGATACTTCTCTTCATAAAGAATACTCTCCAGGATCATCCCTGAAGAGCGTTCATCTACTTATCCATATTCAAAATCCATTTACACCGCAGGCTTTCAGTCTTCTCTGTACATCACGGTGACCGCTTCCACGTGTGATTGTGGAACACCTCAATACAATTCCGCGAAATGATCGCATGTTTTTGCGGAAAAGTGTCCCCCCCCTTAGAAAATGACTATAGTCAGTTAAGGTTTAATTGGCAGGTGTGTTTTGTTACTGGAAAGAAGGACTTTGTAGCGGAAAGCGTCCCATTCTAACAAGCAATTTCTGTTCACTTCAGTCTAGAAATTACAACGTCCGTTTGAACAAAGCATGCATTATATTTGTGTATGAGTCGATTTATATAATCGTGAGATTATTGGGTTCAGCGCCAGTCCTCATAAAAACGTTGAATTAGTTAAACGTACCTTTGTGCATCGTCTCCTACAATCTAAATCGAATCAAGATGTTTCATACGGACAGAGGCAGTGAGTTTAAGAACCATGTGATCGACCAGGCACACTTATCAAATGTTTAAGCATCCTTAGCTTTATTTAGTTCTCAGTTTACTAGCATAGTTCTTATACTCTTCTCCTCGGATAATAATTTATTCCTCAAACTCTGATTCTTCATGACTTTAGAGATTTCATATGCTTCTCTTTTTAACTCCTCAGCATACTCTATATCCTTGTGATGAAGTCTTATCATACTTTTCCGGAGCAAGCATATCGAAATTTGAATGTAATAGTTTTTTTCTATGAAAGTGTTTAACATCTCGTCATTTATTATTTCGGCTTTCTTTGTCATTTTTCTGCGCAATAATAACTGAACTAAATTAAATTTTATCGGTAAAAATACATTCTCATATTTAGAATAAGGAATGTATTTTTCTCCCTGTTTCAAAGCGAATTCTGCTATATGTTGAGCTGTTTCTATCGGGAAAGCAAATAGAATATTATTAATTAGTTTAATATCTGACAGGTACCAACTGTCGAGTTTCTCTAATCTACCCCAAACTAAATTCCCATATTTGGAAGCTTCATTATAATCCTCATTTTGAATAGCTAAAAGCGCTTTTGACACACTTAGTATATCTTTAAGTAATACATCGTTTTGAACACTGAGATAGTTCTTTATCTCCTGTATGATCCCATTTATTTTTTTATTATCAATAAATGTTAGGCTGTTGAATTCACGAATGATTTTCTCTTTTTGTGATTCATTATCATGATAATACAAGTAATTAAATTCTGCTATATCCATATCCATATTAAGTAATATCTCATGGAGTTTTTGATAGCTAATTTCAATTTTCCCTAATTCAAACTTGGAATAATTAGTTTGGTGCATGACACCATCAGCAACATCAACCTGACTCATGCTTTTTGATAATCTAATTTCTTTAATTAAATATCCAATTTTTGTATTCATTTCATCCACCTACTTTAATCATTTATGCTTAAATATCTTAAAATTCATTTTACAGAATATACAATGAAGTCATGATTTTATCTATTTGGTAAATGTCAGTGTATATACTTCGTGAATTTCCTTTCTTTCTACTACTTTATTCTATTCTTGGCATTTATCCAACTATTGAAAGGGGGTAATTAGATGGATTTTATTAAATTGCTATCAGATTGGTTAATTGGATGTTGTTAATTAAACAAAGAACATGATTTAAAGATATTTACGATCAACAATTAAATTAAAAGGAGCATAGACATCGCGAGACATGGGAGGGTACTCCTTTGTAGGATTGTAAAGATCCAATAGTATGAATATATCAACCGCCAGAAAAATGGAATCATAGACTATTGTAATTATTGAATGGATTTAAACGTTCCAATAGTCCACTGATGAAATAAGCCTGCATCTCACATTTTCTTTTTAACACAAGACAAGTAGATTAATGCAATAAATTCTGCAAACAATTTCCCATTTAATGATAATTCATAAGAAACCTGCATTCTTCTGAAGTTCAAACGGTCTTTCAAATTGCCGAAAGCCTTTTCTACGATGTCCATACTCCGATAGAGAGATAGGGCTTCAAAAGGTTCTTTCACTTCGTTTGACAGGAGTGCGAAATATCCATAATTTCTTACTGTATCGCGCACGACATCTTCTTTTGGAATGATTTTCTTACTCCGCTTCGGCCTTTCAGTGACTTCAAAAAACTTAGTATAATCTTTCATACGGTACTCTTTCAGTGTATTCTCACTGATATCCCGTTTTAGGGAAGAGAGAAGTAGTCATTCATGTCGGTCTGAATACATTCCGGTAAAGCAGGATGTAATGGTTCCAATTTAGCCATAAAAAACACCTCAAAAATTTAGATTTGGTGATCTAACTTTTGGGGGCGCTTCATCAGAGTAAATATCAGTGCGTACTTTAAATAATTACGGTGAACAAGAAAACACCTTTGTTATTTTTTGTTAATATATTAAATTATGAGAAAGTTATGATACTGTAATTCAGAAGTCTTCTAGATAATAAATTTCAATTAGGCAGAAAATAAATTTAAATTTGAGGGGTTTTGTAAATGATGAAAAAAGGTGTAATTAGTTTATTGGTGTTTGTTTTGTTTTTCATTAGTGCAACAAATACGACTATTGCTAATGGCAATTCAGATCAGGAAAGATTCTCTAATGAGACAATTGATACTACGTTAACTGAAATAATTGATATTATCTCTGAGTAAGCGTCAAAAATCCGCACCTATTAATTTAGATGCGGATTTCCTATACTGAGTTTAAATTCGATTATTTGATCCGAATTTCCTCTGGTAATGATTCTGACCAGGGTAGAAACTGATCCATTTCAGATTGCTTGCTATTGGGCAAATGTTCAAACAAGTAATCCAGATAAGCTTGAGGCTTTAAACGATTCTCTTTTGCTGTCTCAATGATACTGTAAATAACACTACTGCTCTTTGCACCTCGCGGTGTATTGGAGAACAGCCCGTTTTTTCTTCCAATCACAAAAGGTTTTATGCTGCGCTCAGCTCTGTTGTTATCTATATCAAGGCGGCCATCCTTTAAGAAGTTTCTCAGGTGATCCATTTGATTGATAGAATAAACAATGGCTTTTCCAAGGAGCGTTTTCGGTAAGGTTTTGGCTCGCATCGTTTGAAGCCATGCTGAATAAGCCTCCAAAACAGGTTTTGAACGTTTTTGACGAACGTCATAGACTTTTTCCGGAGAGAGGCGCTCTTCCTGTATATGCTTTTCGATGCGATAGAGCTGGTTGATAAAATCCAGACCCTCCTGTGCAGAACTTTTGGTTGTCGAACCATCATCAGGTAAGGATTTCACAGCATCTACGAATTTCCTGCGTGCATGAGCCCAGCACCCAACAAGTTCGACTTTCGGTTTTAAGCCGTGATAGCCTCCATATCCGTCTACGTGCAAGTATCCTTTAAATCCTTCAAGGAAACGAATTGGATATTTACTGGCGCGTCCGGGTTGATAGTCGTAGATCACAATCGGCACACTGCTCATGCCTGATCGGTACAACCACATATAGGAGGTAGAGCTCGCTTCCTTCCCATCCTCTTTGAGAACTTGAACAGTCGTTTCATCGGCATGAAGAACATCGAGCAATGTTAAAGTCTCAACCATCCGATCGTAGATCGGTTCCAGCCACTGTTCAGAACCTTCAAGAATCCAATTTGAAAGGGTCTGCCTTGATAAAGGAACACCCAAACGATTGAATGCCTGTTCCTGGCGATAAAGCGGCGTCCCCTGAACAAATTTCTGGTCCATGATGTAAGAGACCATCGATGGTGAAGCAAGGCTTCCTGGGAATGCCCGCTCTGGAACAGGTGCTTTAACAATCGGGTTTCCCGTACCGTTTTTCTCACAGTCTCTGCAACTGTATAGATAGGTAACATATCGAATTACTTTAACCTCTGCCGGAATGATTTCCAATTCTTCTTTGACTTGTTGCTTCATTGTATGGAGCTTTCCATTGCAGCACGAACAAACCTGATCCTCAACCGGGAGTGTATGCTCAATGGTTTTTGATGGAAGGTTTTCTGTAAGGTCCTTTCGGACTTTGCGCTTTTTCTTACGTTCATATGTAATCGATTCGACCGTTGGTTCTTCTTCGGACGGATGTTGTTCTTGCTCTGCTTCATTAAACAGAGGCAGCTCCAGCTGATCCGGATCCGTTTTTTCACTGGACTTACCGAATTTTTGTCTTTGCTGGAGGCTGAGCTGTTCCTTGTACCATTTGAGTTGAAGTTCAAGTTCAGCCTTTTCCCGTTCAAGTTTCGAGACACGGTCTTCGAGATGTTCAGTTGTTTTGGGTGAGATCGCAGAAGATTTTTTCATAACGAGATTTATTTTATATGGAAACGCGATTCACTTCAATAGTTTATACAACTTTTTCAGGAGATAACTTTCTGTGGGCTCCTTTTTGATCAATCGGAAGCCCATCCAGAAGCCATCTTAACTGCCTGTCTGTAATGAGTAAGGGTTGATGGTCATCTGCTTTGGGCCAAGGAAACGTCCCTTTTTCAAGGCGGCGATAATAAAGCCAGAAACCATTATGATCCCAATGCAAGATTTTAATCTTATCCCTTTGTCTGTTACAGAAGACAAAGAACGACGGTGAGAAAGGATTCAGTTGGAACCCTTCCTGCACAATGGCAGCTAATCCGTCGATGGATTTCCGTAAATCTGTTGCACCTTTTGCAAGGAAGACTTGTTTAGGCTGAGCATGAGACATCATAATGCATTCACTGCTCGAAGAAGATTGGTGAGGTCCGACTGATCTAATCCCGAAGGGATTTCAAGTCGGCTATCATTTGGAAGGGTAAGATAGATCATTTGGGGATCAGGTCGGGATGTGGCATCAACGTTTACGGGTATCCAATTAGTTTGCGGCTGTTCTGCGGTTGCAAGTGATTTGGATTCTTCTTTAAATTTACGAATCCAGTAGCGCACTTGATGGACCGTGAATTCATCATTTTGACGAACCCACTCAGCTACAGACAGTCCAGATTTTTGGACCTCTTTAACTTTATGTTCCCAGAAATCTCTGAGGTTAGCATTCCTATTCATCGCGTCAACTCCTTCGTACTTTTACTATAATCACAGTATGAAGGAGCTAATAATAAAATTACACGTGCTTATTTTTGACGCTTACATCTCTGAGGAGATAGTTATTGATCAAACTGGAATTAAACTAGAAAACAGAAGAGTTGTTATTGAAGAATTAAACAAATTGGATTTTGAACTTTTAAACGAAATAGCTAAATCTCAAGGAATTGAATATAATGGTAAACTTAATTCTCAAAGATTACTAAACATGTACCTTAAAGGCATAAAAGACTTGAATAAAGAAATTAAAAACAAAGATGTATTAGTTCTAGAGAATGGAACTCTAGTTGATGCAGTTGACGATGGTTTTTATGTGCAAGGTGGATCAACATACGATGTTAGACGTTGGTGGGGAATAAAAAGATACAAAAGTAATTCTAATGCGAGAAGATGGGAATTTGATATAAGAGCAGCTGGACAGGCTAATGCTGCTGGAGCTATAGTAGGTGGTCTAGTTTTCGGACCGTGGGGAGTAGCAGGTAACGGAATCACTTCTGTTTATCTTTTCAACCTAGCTGATAGGATTTCATATCATAACGGCAGAACTAGTAGGGGAATTATTGCTAATATGCACTATACATTAACTTTTAGCATAACAACCCAATAATGTTTATTTACTAACTCAACTTTCGCAGACTGAAATAGGCAAGTAAGCCTTGATATAATTGGGCAAAGCATCAATCCATTGCATGAGTTGATCTTTGACCATCTTTTGAATCTTACGATTCACATGTTGCAGCGTATCTGGAAGAAGCTCGATGAGCTGCTGGAGTGCAATGGCCCAATCAAGATCTTCAATTTGGTCGCATAATTCATAAAATAGACCACCAAGTGTACGGTCATCCGTGCTGCATCGATGTTGCCAGGACAAAACGATATATCTTGCAAACACAATGGTCGTGTGACTGATCAAAGCGTCGTATGACCGGCTTTGAAATTCTTTTTGAAGTCTTATTAATGACTTGGTTGTCTTGAAAAAAACTTCAATATCCCAACGCATGCCGTAGATCTTGATGATTTCCCGGTCATCAAGTGTACAGTCGGTTGTCAGTATTGCTAGCCATTCACTTTTCTTATTTCGATTGCGAACAAAGACAATTTTGACACGGATATCGTTCGCGGTGATTGTGTGAACCGATCGAAGGATACTTTTGCTTCCAGACACTAGATTTGCCTGCTTATAAAGCTCTTTTAAACCGACAAGTTTACCGTTAATCAGGTAACACTGTTTTGAATTCTTGATCATGCCAATGACATCTAGTCCTTGTTCTTTTATTTCTTTGATCAGTGGCTGATGCGTGAACTAGGAATCCATCAACATATAAGAGGCATCAATTCCCTGATTCATTGCCCTTTTTAACATGGATGGGATGATACCAAGAGCTTTTTGAAGCACTTCGGTACGACGTTTATATCCGGAAGTGCGTTTATCAATCTCTTTCGAAATACCGTTGATCTAGCATTTCTGAGATCTGAGCAAAGTAAAGTCGAGTGGAATGAAGGTAGCACCGTCGAACCAACCTTAGGTCAGCATCCTGAAACCTTTATAATAGCTCATTTTTTGAGTCGCATGGTCAAAGCAACGAGCAAGCAGTTCCACAGATTTACTGCGGTTCCGGTCATAAGAGGAATCATCCAGTATGAATACTTTAGGACGTGTATGATCCGTCAATCTCGTTATACGTTTAATCACATCAGCACTGAAAAACAAAAGGAATCGTCGCCAGGAAAATGTAGATTGATTCAAAAAACGATAAACAGCATCTTTAGCAGGGAAATCGGAAGATTTCTTCCCTTCCAATGTTTGGAACCAATATTTGTGTTCAAAAATCAATGAGAAGATCAACTGAAACAAATAGCTGCATGAAAAACCAAATGACTTTGTAATACCAGCGTTTCTCAAGTGTGTGAATACATTCAATTCCTTAAATGTTCCATTCAGGTCCACAAACAGTTGCTTCTGATCATTGTTTTTCGCTATCATATAGTAGGCACCTCTTCTATTTGGTAGTGTGATTCTGTCAAATCCAATATACCAAAAGTTGAGGTGGTTTTCTTTTGCAAACAAAAGTATCAATCAATATATCCATTCTTGATGCGCCATTGAGAGTCAAGAATTGAACAGCAGTTTATCGGTACCAAAGTTGAATTACTAAGAAAGAGGTTTTATTATGAACAGTGCATTATTTATGACAATATGGTTTATTCTTCTTCTTATTGCTCTTATACTACATAAACAATTAGGCTTAGATAAGTATCCTATTATTAGATATTCAGTAATAGGCTTAATGGTATTAGTTTTCATATCTGGTATATTAGTTATGTTTACTGGTATTAGTTTCGGTACGAGCAAATGGAGCGAAGAATATGGTTGGCACGTTGATTATATGGGGTATGAAGAAATTCACACTTATTCCACAGGGGAGTCACAAAGGATTGCCTTGATAGATACTGGGGTTTCAGATTTCCAAGAAGTCACGAACTTAATTGCGTTTGTAGATAGTGATGGTGTGGATTATAATGGTCATGGTACGATGATGTATTCTATTATTAAGGGCCATGAAGATGAAGTACTTGGTATTGCCCCGAACGCTGAAATAAACTCTATTAAAGTAATGGATTTTGAGGAGTCTATTACCCCAGAAAACTTAACAAAAGCAATTGAAAAGGCGATTAATTTAGAAAGTACAGTTATTAGCTTAAGCCTAGGAAGCTATCTTTATAGCGAGTCTGTTTCAAAAGCAATAGACCTTGCACTAGATCAGGGAATTACAGTTGTTTCTTCAACAGGTGATTTCGAATCAGCAGATATGCTTTTTCCAGCATCTAAATCGGGTGTGATTTCTGTTGGCTCTATATCTGATAATATGAAGGTTTCTAATTTTACCAACGCCCCTAATGAAGCGGTTATTAACGCTCCTGGTGATGGAATAAAGAGTGTTTTGAACAATAAAGAGATAGAGTACAACTTTGGTACTTCCCAAGCAACAGCCCTTATCTCCGGTTATGTTGCTCTTCTAAGAGATTATGCAATTCAGGAAGGCGTAGATTTAACTAACGAGGATATTTCCTCCTTATTAACTGTTATCAATAATAGTAAAACTGATTATATAAATGCCTTCTCAAAATTGACTGAAGAAAGAGGGCAGAATAGTTTCAGGTAACTGTCACGTCCAAAAATTATACTATGCTATCGGGTATAATTCATGAGTAAGAAATAAAAGGGTGATACATATTATACTTTACTAATATGTATCACCCTTTATTTTTTAAGGCTCTAAAATATATGTTGGGGTTTAGAAACAATTGCGGTTCTCTCTTCGAGGTGTTTTTCAAACGCTCACGGCGGACGCTTGCCAAGGGGCTTGTCTTCAGCTAATTCTGTCTCAGCTTTGCATCGTCAGAATGGATCTTCAGACTGCGCTGATCCCTCTGGCGTCGCCGCCTTTCACTCATGAAAAACAAGCTGATTTGTTCCAAGTCAACATGGTGAATTGCTATAAATTTGGGCATAAAAAACACGCAGGCTCCTCTATCCTTTACACTTGAATTGTCCAGAAACAAAGTGAAGGAGAGGATCTGCGTGCATACTACTGATTTTAACATGAACTTTCCGGGGTTAGAAGAAGCGATCGTCACGAAAACAGCCATTGTTGATGGGGAAGTACACATTCATATCGAGATGGAACGCGAGCCGCACAGGTGCCCATGTTGTTCTGAATGGACGAGTAAAGTCCATGATTACCGGGTCCAGAAGGTGCAACACCTGAAGATGTGGGAACGACCTACGGTCTTGTTCTATCGTCGAAGACGTTACGTGTGCCGATATGGAAAACGATTTTCTGAACAGATCAAACTGGTGGAGCGTTACCAACGACACACTTTGGAATGGAATCAGGCGTTGGGACTCCGTGTGATCCAGGGAAAGAATTTCACGGATACGGCCAGACAGTTTCATACGTCTCCAACCACCGTGATGAGAAGGTTCGATCAGATCGCTGCCCCTATGTTGTCCGAGGTGAAGGAGCTGCCTTCGGTCATTGCCATCGATGAGTATAAGGGAGACACCGAAAAAGGGAAATATCAAGTCATGATTGCAGATGGTGTGACAGGAAAACCATTGGATATTTTACCGGACCGTGCGGTCCAAACCGTCAAACGTTATTTACAACAGAAAGGCAGTCAAGTCCGCATCGTGGTCATGGACATGAGCCATTCCTTTAAATCAGCGGTAGACCAGGCATTGGGCAAACCTGTTATTGTCGCCGACCGGTTTCATTTCTGTCGTTATATCTATTGGGCGCTGGACCGAATTCGGCGCCGTGTACAGAAGGAATTCCACGAATATGATCGGAAAAAGTGTAAACGGATGAAGCATGTTTTTCATAAACACGCGCAAGACTTAACGGAGAAACAACACTGGTATCTCCAACGCTATCTGTCTTTGTCAGAGGAGCTTCGTGAAGCCTATGAAGTGAAAGAAGCTTATCGCGATTGGTTTGAAACGGCGAAACAGGTTGGGCAACATGATGTGCGAAGCGTAAAAGAAGAACTTCATGCGTTCTATCAATGCGTGGAGGCATCGGAGATGCAAGAGTTTCAAGACGTCCTGAAAACATTCCGAAATTGGGAAGTGGCCATCCTGAACAGCTTTGCATATGGTTATACAAACGGTCCGATCGAAGGGTTAAACAATCAGACGAAAGTGATCAAACGGAATGCATTCGGATTCAGACGATACGATCGTTTCCGATTCCGGGTATTACTGCATCATCAATTCAAAAATGAACATTTTCAAGTAGGATAAAGGGGCAGCAGCAAAATGCCACTACCCCAACAATTGACTTAGAACCATTTTTAATCACTTTCTACAATTTAGGTCTTGATAAATTTCAACGCTCGTTTACGAACTAGCCCATATTTTAAAAATGATCAATAAATCGGTTATACTTAGTTGGACAGATCAACACGAACTTGACCTTGCATTATTTGATTACGTAAATTGGTACAATAACATACGCATTCATGGATCATTGAATTATTTATCACCGATTGAATTCAAGTCGAAGAGACCTTTAAAAATTTGTTCGATTTAGTGTTGACATACCACTGTTGATAATTTAGAAAAAGATAAACTCTTTTTAAATTGGGAGTTTTGTTAGTTTTATTGTCTTCTTTAATTAGGCCATTCAACTTATATTACAAAGAACAAGGTGTATCGTCAATAGAGTTAGCAAGTATTATATATATAATTAAAGACAAAGGCATAGTGAAAATAAATATTAACCTCACACCTAAAGGTGAAATTCCGAAAAAGTCCGCTAGTCCTCCGCATACTCCTAAAATTGACCTATTCTTGGTTGACCTTAGTAATTTTTTATTATTCATTACAAATCCCCCCCAAAATTTAATCAAATATATCTGCTCTTGCGTTCGATTGTTCTATTCTTTGAACGATTTACTGTTCTGGTATTGTTTAACCCATTATCAAAGGCAGAAGGCGTAAGCTTGTATTCCTTGATAAGATGGGCTCTGGGCTTACCTGCTTGATACAGTTGCACCATTTGGTCCTTAAAAATCTTTCGAGATTCGTCACCGTTTGCGAATAGCTCTCCTTGGTTTGCATTTGAACCAATTGTACGGGACCTTAACGAATCTGTCCAACTAAGTGTAACCGATCCATTTCGACCACCGACTCATCTAGGAAGTGAAACCGCAACGTCTGTTTATCCTCGACCACCACACGCTCTAGGAACCGTCGGACCAGCTCCGGTTGATAGTCACTCAATTCTTGATGGCTCCTGGCCCGTTCGAGGAATTGGTCCAGTTTATAGTTGAGGAGTGGATCTGCCTGTTCTTTGGCCTCAGTCCACTTTTTTATGTTGTTCTTGCGAAGGAGTTCATTCAATCCCTTCATAAATGCCGGTGCTAAGTCCAGATCATTCACATGATGATTCTTCACTCGGCAACGCTTCTCGCCTTTCACGTATCGGTTCTTACAGAGCCACACATGCCTTCTGGCTTTTGGGTCATTGGCATGCCAGGTTCGTCTGCCGAAGGCGCTGCCGCAATGACCGCAGATGACTTTCCCGAAGAATACATAGTCATCACCGTTGTAGGTCATCTTCTTCGACCCGGTTTCTTCGACGAAAGCGATTCTGCGCTGCTTCTCCAACTGGACTGCTTCCCAGGTATCACGCTCGATGATGGCGGGGTGGTTGTCTTCGATCAGGTACATCGGCAGTTCCCCCTCGTTCTTCATCCGTTTTCGTGTGAGGAAGTCGACCGTGTACGTCTTCTGCATGAGGACGTCGCCTTTGTATTTCTCATTCTCCAGCATCCGCTCAATGGTGCTCGCCCGCCATTTCGATTCGCCGTTCCAACCTGGAACCCCTTCTTCTTTCAATTCCTCTGCGATCTGCACAGATCCTTTGCCGTCGAGAAAATCGTGATAGATGCGCTTTACCGTTTTTGCTTCGGATGGGACGATCATTAACTCGCCATCGCTGTTCTTCTGATAGCCTAAGAACCTCACATGGTTGATTTGTACCTGTCCGGACTCAATTGAACCGCAAAAAACGCCCTCCAGGACCATCCCCGAAGAGCGTTCATTTACTTACCTATTTTCAAAATCGCTCTACACCGCGGCCTTTCAGTCTTCCCTGTACATCACCGTGACCGCTTCCACGTGTGATTGTGGAACACCTCAATACAATTCCGCGAAATGATTGCCTGTTTTTGCGGAAAAGTGTCCCCCCCTCCCCTTAGCAAATGACTATAGTCAGATAAAGTTTAATTGAAAGGCTACCCTGAAAATAAAACTCGGTTTTTAGGCCGAACTAAATTAAAGGGCTCCGATATGTTTTTTAAAAAGCCCCTGCTATGAAATATTCAGAGGAACTTAAATGTGTTTAGGCCGTCTGTGGCGAAAGATCAACCTTGTATCCAAGCAGTTGTAAAGTAAGCGTCAAAAATAAGCACGTGTAATTTTATTATTAGCTCCTTCATACTGTGATTATAGTAAAAGTACGAAGGAGTTGACGCGATGAATAGGAATGCTAACCTCAGAGATTTCTGGGAACATAAAGTTAAAGAGGTCCAAAAATCTGGACTGTCTGTAGCTGAGTGGGTTCGTCAAAATGATGAATTCACGGTCCATCAAGTGCGCTACTGGATTCGTAAATTTAAAGAAGAATCCAAATCACTTGCAACCGCAGAACAGCCGCAAACTAATTGGATACCCGTAAACGTTGATGCCACATCCCGACCTGATCCCCAAATGATCTATCTTACCCTTCCAAATGATAGCCGACTTGAAATCCCTTCGGGATTAGATCAGTCGGACCTCACCAATCTTCTTCGAGCAGTGAATGCATTATGATGTCTCATGCTCAGCCTAAACAAGTCTTCCTTGCAAAAGGTGCAACAGATTTACGGAAATCCATCGACGGATTAGCTGCCATTGTGCAGGAAGGGTTCCAACTGAATCCTTTCTCACCGTCGTTCTTTGTCTTCTGTAACAGACAAAGGGATAAGATTAAAATCTTGCATTGGGATCATAATGGTTTCTGGCTTTATTATCGCCGCCTTGAAAAAGGGACGTTTCCTTGGCCCAAAGCAGATGACCATCAACCCTTACTCATTACAGACAGGCAGTTAAGATGGCTTCTGGATGGGCTTCCGATTGATCAAAAAGGAGCCCACAGAAAGTTATCTCCTGAAAAAGTTGTATAAACTATTGAAGTGAATCGCGTTTCCATATAAAATAAATCTCGTTATGAAAAAATCTTCTGCGATCTCACCCAAAACAACTGAACATCTCGAAGACCGTGTCTCGAAACTTGAACGGGAAAAGGCTGAACTTGAACTTCAACTCAAATGGTACAAGGAACAGCTCAGCCTCCAGCAAAGACAAAAATTCGGTAAGTCCAGTGAAAAAACGGATCCGGATCAGCTGGAGCTGCCTCTGTTTAATGAAGCAGAGCAAGAACAACATCCGTCCGAAGAAGAACCAACGGTCGAATCGATTACATATGAACGTAAGAAAAAGCGCAAAGTCCGAAAGGACCTTACAGAAAACCTTCCATCAAAAACCATTGAGCATACACTCCCGGTTGAGGATCAGGTTTGTTCGTGCTGCAATGGAAAGCTCCATACAATGAAGCAACAAGTCAAAGAAGAATTGGAAATCATTCCGGCAGAGGTTAAAGTAATTCGATATGTTACCTATCTATACAGTTGCAGAGACTGTGAGAAAAACGGTACGGGAAACCCGATTGTTAAAGCACCTGTTCCAGAGCGGGCATTCCCAGGAAGCCTTGCTTCACCATCGATGGTCTCTTACATCATGGACCAGAAATTTGTTCAGGGGACGCCGCTTTATCGCCAGGAACAGGCATTCAATCGTTTGGGTGTTCCTTTATCAAGGCAGACCCTTTCAAATTGGATTCTTGAAGGTTCTGAACAGTGGCTGGAACCGATCTACGATCGGATGGTTGAGACTTTAACATTGCTCGATGTTCTTCATGCCGATGAAACGACTGTTCAAGTTCTCAAAGAGGATGGGAAGGAAGCGAGCTCTACCTCCTATATGTGGTTGTACCGATCAGGCATGAGCAGTGTGCCGATTGTGATCTACGACTATCAACCCGGACGCGCCAGTAAATATCCAATTCGTTTCCTTGAAGGATTTAAAGGATACTTGCACGTAGACGGATATGGAGGCTATCACGGCTTAAAACCGAAAGTCGAACTTGTTGGGTGCTGGGCTCATGCACGCAGGAAATTCGTAGATGCTGTGAAATCCTTACCTGATGATGGTTCGACAACCAAAAGTTCTGCACAGGAGGGTCTGGATTTTATCAACCAGCTCTATCGCATCGAAAAGCATATACAGGAAGAGCGCCTCTCTCCGGAAAAAGTCTATGACGTTCGTCAAAAACGTTCAAAACCTGTTTTGGAGGCTTATTCAGCATGGCTTCAAACGATGCGAGCCAAAACCTTACCGAAAACGCTCCTTGGAAAAGCCATTGTTTATTCTATCAATCAAATGGATCACCTGAGAAACTTCTTAAAGGATGGCCGCCTTGATATAGATAACAACAGAGCTGAGCGCAGCATAAAACCTTTTGTGATTGGAAGAAAAAACTGGCTGTTCTCCAATACACCGCGAGGTGCAAAGAGCAGTAGTGTTATTTACAGTATCATTGAGACAGCAAAAGAGAATCGTTTAAAGCCTCAAGCTTATCTGGATTACTTGTTTGAACATTTGCCCAATAGCAAGCAATCTGAAATGGATCAGTTTCTACCCTGGTCAGAATCATTACCAGAGGAAATTCGGATCAAATAATCGAATTTAAACTCAGTATAGGAAATCCGCATCTAAATTAATAGGTGCGGATTTTTGACGCTTACGTTGTAAATGTTTAATGGCTTTTTGTTTCTTCACTTCAAGTGCTTTTTCGTTATAGTGTACAGCTCCTTTTTCCAGATACATTTCTTGTTTGGTTAAAAGATGATACACGATGACCAATAGAGTTCGAGCGATCGCAATTCGTGCTTTTTTGGCGCCCCGGCGAAGTTTCAATCGTTGATATTTCGCATACAAGTAGGTATTTTTTCTTCTTGTCGCACTCGTAGCGGCTTCGACCAACGCACTTCGAAGATATTTATTTCCATCTCTGGTTCGGGCAGACCGTTTTTTCCCTGCACTTTCGTTTTGACCTGGAGCCAATCCAGCCCAAGAAGTTAAATGGTCTGCACTGGCGAATCGGTCCATGTTCGTTCCGATTTCTGCGATGAGGTGCTGCGCTGTAACACGCCCGATGCCAGGGATGGAATCCAATCGCTCCAGATCTTCTTCAAAAGGGGTCATGCGTGAATCAATTTCCTGCGTGATTTCATCAATTTGTTTTTCGAGAAATTCGATATGCTCTAATTGCGTTTTTAACATTTTTCGTTGATGCGAACCGATTAATCCATTCAAAGAACGTTCGAGAAGATGAATCTTCTTTCGAAGATTACGTTTCGAATGTTGGGCCAGCGCTTTGGCGTCTGTATGGCCGTGAATCAAATCCCGAAGAATAAGTCGACCTGATACACCAAGGATATTGGTTGCCACGGAGCCCAATTTGATATTCGCTCCTTCAAGAACCTTTTGAATACGATTAGCTTCTCGCGCTCTTTCATCAATGAGACTGCGACGGTATCTGACTAATTCGCGCAGTTCACGTTGCGGTCGATCAGGGATATAACTCGGCTTCAGTAAACCATGTTTCAAAAGCTCAGCGATCCATTCTGCGTCTTTAACATCTGTTTTTCTTCCAGGGACCTGCTTGATGTGTTGGGCATTGACGACGAAGACCTTTAATTCACTTTCTAATTCAAGAAGATTGTAGATCGGTTTCCAATAGACTCCCGTACTTTCCATCGCCACATGGGTACGGAACTCCCGATTTAATGGGAGTTTCTTTTTCCTATCAATATCAACAATGAACTTTAACAGAGCCAATTGAAAGGTGTGTTTTGTTACTCACGAAAAGTCATTGAGCGGAAAGCGTTCAATTAAGAACTTGAAATTGCATTATTTTATTATGTGAATCGGTTCAACAACATTCGAATTCATGGATCATTGGATTATTTATCACCAGCTGAATACAAGTCAATGCGACCTCAATTTAAAAGCGAACCTAGTTATGTGTTCCGGGATTGCAGGATATACTATCGCATTTAATCATTTGTATTCCTGATACCATGAAATAAATAAACGAAATAAGTCAATGTAACCGTCAGTAAACCTGTACCAAATAAGATTCCCCCTGAAACTAAAAAGGACCTTATATAATTTTCAATAACCATCATATATTGGTCAGCATTTGCCGCACCACCTTCTTGATTAAACAGCCACGATTTCCCTAAAGAGGTTCCAAACGAACCCCCTGACAACATCAAAGTGAACCCTGCGATTACAAGTATTAATGAAATAACACTCAATTGTAAATAATGTTTTTTTAACAACCTATCCCCCCCCAATTTTAAAATTGACGTATTAATTAATTTAATATTCTACATAAATTGTTCCCGTTGCAACACCATCTTCTTTTTGTGGACTGTATCCTACAACTCGAGTCTCACTTAAAACAGTCCCTTGAGCAGTTACTCTTTGAACTACTCCTGATGTTGCATCAAAATTTGGCATGTATCTAGCATGACCGGTTTCACCTCTTGGCACTGCAACAGTTTCAGAAAGAGATTGAGAAACAACTGAACCCGTATTCCATGCAAATGATGCACCTCCGGAAATAATACTTCTCCAACCCACCTCTACACTTCCACTAAATTCCTGACTAATTGTTGTTTCTTCGGAAAAGGAAATAGGACAATCACTTACCAAGTCCTCTGAACA
This sequence comes from Salisediminibacterium beveridgei, assembly GCF_001721685.1. Taxonomy (GTDB): domain Bacteria; phylum Bacillota; class Bacilli; order Bacillales; family Salisediminibacteriaceae; genus Salisediminibacterium; species Salisediminibacterium beveridgei. Next base: position 2,724,378 of record NZ_CP012502.1, read on the forward strand.
TGATATATTTCTAGACAACCTTACAGAATTCCCCACTCGAGGGTAAGTAACTTGTTCTACATAGCGGTTAGTTATACTACCAGATCCATCAAGAGGACCAATATCATTTTCATTGGATTCCATATTAATTTTATTGTATGGAATATTTTGATTTAATAGCTCTTTATTAATCAGTTTCTTCTTAAACTCTTCTAAATCTTGTTCAACTATTAACCCATCTTCAATACTAATAGGATTCATAAATCTCCTATCTTCTTTCTTATCATAAATATAATTTTCTCGAATTTCAAAACGATCTTTTAGATCCTCTTCAACTACCTCTTCTTTTGCCATTATAACTCCACTGAAAAGAAAAAAATACAAACATAAAACTAAGATTAATCTCAATTTAAACATAATTAAACCCTCTCTCTATAACATAAATAATACTTGCGATATCTCACGATATCTATGTTTTCTTATACCTCGGATGGTGTTCTTGGTGGATCAGTTACACTTAGTTGAACAGATTCGTTAAGTTCCCGTACAATTGGTCCAAATACAAATCGAAGAGAATTATTTTACAACAACTCGCAAACGAAGAAGTTTTTCGAAAGAATTAAAGGAACAGATTGTTCGATTGCACAAAGCTTGAACATCCGAGTTGATGCTTTTTAACTTTGATTAGTAAACGGCTTTCTTTTAACGGATTCTTTTAGAACTTCCACAATCAAGGGTTTTTCTTCCCTCTTTAAAACTAATCCAAATCATCATAAATACACATGTTCTCTCACCCACTTTCACTTGAAATTACATCGACCTTACCATTTTTATCATCCTGTTCAAACTGCTTGATAGATCCAACAAATGGCCTTAAAAAGGAATATTCAACAATTTTCCACAAATTTCAACATCGTGAAAACTTGAGAGTAACAAAGATCATCCCTTCTTTCGTTTCTCATAAATAGATTAAAATGGCATTTAATCAAAAGGCACCCTCCTTTCGTTATATTTTGTTAAAATATTTATTTTATTCGGTTCTTCCACCCTTCCGCATAACGATTTGCCTTCATTTCGACCACCGACCCATCCAAGAAGTAAAACCGCAGTGTCTGTTTTTCCTCGACCACCACACGTTCCAGGAACCGTCGAACCAGTTCCGGTTGATAGTCACTCAATTCTTGATGGCTCTTTGCCAGTTCGATGAATTTGTCCAGTTTATAGTTGAGGAGTGGATCTGCCTGTTCTTTGGCCTCAGTCCATTTTTTTATGTTGTTCTGATTGAGCAACTCCTTCAATGCCTGCATAAACGCCGGTGCTAAGTCCAAGTCATTCACATGATGGTTCTTCACCCGGCACCGTTTCTCGCCTTTCACATATCGGTTCTTACAGAGCCACACATGCCGTCTTGCGTTCGGGTCGTTGGCATGCCATGTTCTTCTGCCAAAGGCGCTTCCGCAGTGGCCGCAGATGACTTTGCCGAAGAACACGTAGTCATCACCGTTATAGGTCATCTTCTTGGATCCGGTTTCTTCAACGAAAGCGATTCTCCGCTGTTTCTCCAATTGGACCGCCTCCCAGGTATCACGCTCGATGATGGCCGGGTGGTTGTCTTCGATCAAATACATCGGCAGTTCGCCCTCGTTCTTCATGCGCTTTCGTGTGAGGAAGTCCACCGTGTACGTCTTCTGCATGAGGACGTCGCCTTTGTACTTTTCATTCTCTAGCATCCGTTCAATGGTGCTCGCCCGCCATTTCGATTCGCCGTTCCAACCCGGTATGCCTTCTTCCTTCAACTCTTCTGCGATCTGCACAGATCCTTTGCCGTCGAGAAAATCGTGGTAAATGCGCTTCACCGTCTCTGCTTCGGATGGCACTATCGATAACTCGCCATCGCTGTTCTTTTCATAGCCCAGGAACCGGGCGTGATTGATCTGGGCCTGTCCCGACTCAAACCGTCTGCGAATCCCCCAGGAGGCGTTCTCGGAGATGGAACGGCTCTCGTCTTGGGCCAGACTCGATAGAATGCTGAGAAGGACTTCGCCTTTCGCATCCAGCGTATCAATGTTTTCTTTCTCAAAGATGATCCCCACACCTAAATCCTTCAACTGCCTCACGTAGTTCAAACAGTCCAAGGTGTTTCTCGCAAACCGTGAGATGGACTTCGTGATGATGCGGTCGATCTTCCCTTGATGGCAGTCCTCAATCATCTTGTTGAACTGTTCGCGCTTCTTCGTCGAGGTCCCGGAAATCCCTTCATCAGCGTAAATGCCGGCCAAGTCATACTCGGGATGGTTCTCAATGTGGTCGGTATAATACTTCACCTGCGCTTCATAGCTCGAGAGCTGTTCAGCATGATCCGTTGAAACACGGCAATAGGCTGCGACGCGCTTTTTGTGTACCGTGGTCTGATCTTCGGTCTCTCTACTCTTTGCGGGTATAACAGTAATGGTTTTCCCCATTAGTTTTTGCCTCCTCTATCATCCATTGATGGTTGAAATCAAGATCCTGTAATGCTTTATCTTTTACAGTTGTGCCTCGACAGGCTTGTTTACCGTTTCGGATATAGGTGCTACACTGCCATACAATCGTTTCGTACGGTTTCCCTTTATTCCAAACCCGGCGCTTTAAGGATCCTCCGCACTTGCTGCAGAGAAGTTTCCCGCTGGCTGGGTAACGCTTGTTCATCTGGTGATTCCGTTTTCTTCTCAACCGTTCTTCTTGCACGGCCCCCCACACGTCTTTTGACACAATCGGTTCGTGATGGTCTTTAATCAGGTACGCTTCAACCTCACCTTGGCTCTTCCGTTTTCCTTTTCGCACTCCCGGTGTGTACGTTTTCTGTTGCAGGAGATCTCCTTTATATTTCTCGTTTTCAAGCATGTATCGGATACTTGAATCTCGCCACGGTTTCGCTGAGATCGTTGGCACTCCTGATTCATTCAAGGCTTTAGCAATCCGGTGTGTCCCTTGTCCCTCTAGGTAAGCATCATAGATGCGTCGCACAATGGCCGCTTCTCCAGGTATGATTTTCAAGGTCCCGCTAACTTTTTCATAGCCATAGAACCACTCGGCGTTTAAGATAAGTTCTCCTTGTTGAAAGCGCCTCTGAATTGACCAGCGTACGTTTTGACTGATGTTCTCACTTTCCTCTTGGGCAAAAGAAGAGAGGACCGTCAGCATCAGCTCACCGTCCCCTGTACTCGTATCAATCTGTTCTTTTTCAAAGCGCACAGCATAAATGCATAGTTTGCAAAGTGTCTAATTCAATAAGTTCAGTGAATTTCGTCATCTTTTTTCTTTCACCTATTTAACATCCTCTTCAGGAACACTCACAGGCACTATAGGACAAGGATAACTCACACACGATCTAGTTATCACTTGCGTGTCAGGATTTATGTTTATATTCACGTTATCCCAAGTACCTCCCATAGAATTATAATAACTTAATACCTCAGTTACTCCTGTACTACCCCATTCACCAGGCGTTCTTCCAGTAGCATATTCAAATGCAGTATCTACTCCATTCTTAACAATGTCTCCCATGTAAATAGCACCTATATAGACAGCAACTACCTTCCACCAAGCTTCTGTACCAACTTCACCTTCTATAAAAACTTCATCTCCCTTAACTAACGCCACTTCTTTCACTTCTTTCACTTCTTTCACTTCTTCTGCTCCAGCAAAACCAGGTGATGCCACCAGAGCTAATACCACTAAAGTCAATAATGAATACATAGTTTTTCTCATCTAAATAACTCCGCCTAAGATAAATGTTTACCGCATAAATGAAAACTCCACATCTAAATTCCAATAAATATTTTATTAACTAAATTATACATTGATTACTCTGTTAATATAATGAAAATTCAGAAATCATTATATTTTCTTTTTTATAACAAAAAGTGATATCACTCACCCCGACTTTTTATAGTTTACTATTAACTTTTCTATGAAATAAACTGCTACATAAAACAACAATCCCAAAATCAAACTATACACTATACCTACCAATAATCCGTCGCCAATACTTCCCAAAAGCCCTGCTGTAATACCTCCATAAGCTGCTACCATAGGATACCTAAATAATTTAGTCTTCACAACAACCCTCCTAATTCTTAAAAATCAACAAATAAACACTCCCTCTATAAAATAATTAATACTTCTAATATCTCACGATATCTCCGAATTCCTGCACCATCTGTTTTCAATACACGAAGCCGAATAGACATTTATACCACCATATTAATTATATGGAAATTACGCATGCATCCAACAATCAAAATGGGTGATAATACCATTTAATGGGTGGTTGATATGGTCGCACTAGCGGATCTCCACAGTACTCACGGTGGTGTAACCTCCCATGACACGCGGAGTCTATGCTCCAAAATGCCTTCGTTCATCCTGCCCATGAGGTGGAGATTGGATATGCTCCTTTGCTGGGTCATCTTGCCTTTACAGTGAAATATTAACCGGCTTCTCCGCGCTTCATTTGTCAAAATAATTGATACTGAACCTATTATCGTGAGATCAACATCAGTGACTCTTTAGGCAGCTTTCTGTGTGTCTCTAAACACGAATCCTGCGTTCTTTATCGAAATCACACTCTCTTATCCCGATCACAAAAAAGATACGTATCAGTTTGCCGCAAAGGACAATCAGGGACTGTTTACCGGTCAAAAGATGATCAGATCGGTTTCAATAATAATCATGCAGTTTCTTAAAGGCTGAATTTTGGGATGACAACGGCATGGCAACGCTGAAAAACAGGGCTCTGAGTTTTCTTCTTCCCCGCTTGGAAATCCTGGTTTGACCTTTGTGAGTACCGGATTCATTTCGTCGAAGATAGAGTCCCCTGCCACTCGATCCTAGAGATAGTAGACCTAGGCGGAACTCGATGCAAGTTGGATCGGTTACACTTAGTTGGACAGATTCGTTAAGTTCCCGTACAATTGGTCCAAATACAAATCGAAGAGAATTATTTTACAACAACTCGCAAACGAAGAAGTTTTTCGAAAGAATTGAAGGAACGGATCGTTCAATTGCACGAAGCTTGAACACACGAGCTGATGCTTACTAACTTTGATTAGTAAATGGTTTTCTTTTAACGGATTCTTTTAGAACTTCCACAATCAAGGGTTTTTCTTCCCTCTTTAAAACTAATCCAAATCATCATAAATACACATGTTCTCTCACCCACTTTCACTTGAAATTACATCGACCTTACCAGTTTTGATCATCCTGTTCAGACTGCTTGATTGATCCAACAAATGGCCTAAAAAAGGAACATTCGACAATTTTCCACAAATTTCTACATCGTGAAAACTTGAAAGTAACAAAGATCATCCCTTCTTTTGTTTCTCATAAATAGATTAAAATGGCATTTAATCAAAAAGCACCCTCCTTTCGTTATATTTTGTTAAAATATTTATTTTATTCGGTTCTTCCACCCTTCCGCATAACGATTTGCCTTCATTTCGACCACCGACCCATCCAAGAAGTGAAACCGGAGCGTCTGTTTATCCTCGACCACAATACGTTCCAAGAAGCGTCGGACCAGTTCTGGTTGATAATCACTCAATTCTTGATGGCTCTTCGCCAGTTCGATGAATTGATCCAGCTTATAGTTGAGTAGTGGATCTGCCTGTTCTTTGGCCTCGGTCCATTTTTTTATGTTGTTCTGATTGAGCAACTCCTTCAATGCCTGCATAAACGCCGGTGCTAAGTCCAGATCATTCACATGATGATTCTTCACTCGGCACCGCTTTTCCCCTTTCACGTATCGGTTCTTACAGAGCCACACATGTCGGCGTGCATTCGGGTCGTTGGCATGCCAGGTCCGTCTGCCAAAAGCGCTGCCGCAGTGCCCGCAGATGACTTTGCCGAAGAATACATAGTCATCACCGTTGAAGGTCATCTTCTTGGATCCTGTCCCTTCAACGAAAGCGATTCTCCGCTCCTTCTCCAGCTGGACTGCCTCCCAGGTATCACGCTCGATGATGGCCGGGTGGTTGTCCTCGATGAGGTACATCGGCAGCTCGCCTTCGTTCTTCATCCGCTTTCGCGTGAGGAAGTCAACCGTGTACGTCTTCTGCATCAAGACGTCGCCTTTGTACTTTTCATTCTCAAGCATCCGCTCAATGGTGCTTGCTCGCCATTTTGATTCCCTGTTCCAGCCAGGTATGCCCTCTTCTTTTAATTCTTCTGCGATTTGCACAGATCCTTTGCCATCGAGAAAAGCTTGATTAATCTGCAAAAGTACCGCAAAAAACGCCCTCCAGGATCCTCCCCGAAGAGCGCTTATCTCGATACCTATTTTCAAAATCCCTTTACGCCAAGGGCTTTCAGCCTTCCCTGTACATCACCGTGACCGCTTCCACGTGTGTGGTTTGCGGGAACATGTCCACGGGTTGGACTTCTTTGGCGTGGTAGCCTTGTTCTGCCAAGTGTTTCATGTCTCTGGCAAGCGTTGCTGGGTTACAGGAGACGTAGACGATGCGGTTTGGCTTCATGGCGGCCATGGCATCGAGCATCTCTGTTTCACAGCCCTTTCGCGGTGGATCGACGACGATGACATCGGGATCCAGACCCTGGCTGTGCCACCAGGGCATCAGGCTCTCTGCTTCACCGACTGCGAATGTCGCGTTGTCGATATGATTGGCTTTGGCGTTCCGCCTGGCATCATCGATCGCCGCCGCTACGGACTCCACCCCATACACATGACGGGCTTTCTGTGCGAGGAACAGACTGATCGTGCCGATTCCGCAGTAGGCATCAATGACCGTTTCAGACCCTGACAGATCGGCATAATCCAGCGCTTGCTGGTAGAGCACTTCCGTCTGGTCGGGATTCACCTGATAAAAAGACCTTGCCGAAATGACAAATTCAATCCCTTTAATGCGGTCCTTGATGGTTTCTTCACCCCAGAGACAGACGGTTTGGTCTCCGAAAATCACATTCGTCCGCTTCGGGTTGATGTTTTGCATGATGGATGTGACATTCGGCACGGCTTCGGTAATCGCCTGAATCAGATGCTCTTTATGAGGCAGGGACTGATCCTTTGTCACAAGAACGACCATCAGATCCCCGGTCGTCTTCGCGCGCCGTATCACCACATGACGAAGCGTTCCTTTATGTTTATGGTCATCATAGCCTCTGATGCCGTGCTGTCTGGCCAATTCCTTCACGACGTTGACGACACGGTCCTGGTCTTCATGCTGAATGAGGCACGCGTCCATATCAACGATGGTGTGGCTCCGTTCGGCGTAAAAGCCGGCAACAATCTTCCCGCGCTCTTCGCCAATCGGCACCTGGGACTTGTTCCGGTAACGCCATGGATCGGTCATGCCATTCACCGGATGGACCTGCAGATGATCGAATCCGCCGATCCTTGCCATGACGCTCTCAACCTGCTTTTGTTTTTCGTGAAGCTGACCTGCGTAGCTTAAGTGCTGCAGGGAACAGCCCCCGCAGCGGTCATAGATGGGACACGGCGGCTCTGCTCGCTCAGGGCTTGCTTCGTGCACCTTCAGCAGTTTCCCGAAGCCGTATTGTTTTTTGACTTTGATGACTTTCACATCAACTGTCTCTCCGGGGAGGGCACGTTTCACAAAAACCGGGAAGCCTTCTATTTTGACCACACCGGCCCCGTCGTGGGTTAAATCGGCCACACAGGCGCGGTAGGTTTCATTTTTTTGAACAGGTGGTTTCTGGTTCGACATGGTATTCTTCCTTCCTTGATCGCATCATTTCGAACCCGATTGTATCATATTTATTTCACAGCGTCTTTTCGATCCTTGTGAATCGCTCCGGCCACATCGACCCCTGACAAATAGGCGCTCTCCACCCGGGAACCTGCTGCTTCATCATCCGGGTCCAAAAAGCAGTCGCCGGCGAGATACACTGGGAGATGATCCAGCTTTACATACGTGGCCGGAAAAAAAGCCTCCGCCTGGCTGTATTGCCAGCGTTTCAGCTGTTTAGCCGCAATGGCTACTTCCTGATCCGGAACGGCTCTTCGGAAGCGGTTCAGGATGTCGGAAAGGATATCCGCCTTGCTCTCACTGTCGTGGCTCTTCGTCCACTCCCCGTCCATGTAAACACTGACGAGGGGGCTGTCCGTGATGCCCTTTTGATCATTGGCAACGATTTTCAAGATCCCTTTTGGCAGGTCATCATCCAGCAAACCCTTCTCACCAATCTCAACGGGGAATTTCAGATCAAAGAGTCCCACATAGCTTGGTTCAAAGGTGATTTTCCCCAGTTCCGCGCGCTGATCTTTACTGATCGGGAGCGTTGAACCATTCAACACCTCAATCGTCTGTGGCAGAGGAGATGTCAGCACCACACTGTCAAACAGATGCCGGTTCCCGTTTTCATCAGCCACCATCACCTTGTCGTCTTCATATTGGATGTCCGTGATTTTCGTTTCCAATTGGATCGTTAATCCTTTTGCATACTGCTTCATGAGGGGATTCATTCCTTCAGTCCCCACATACCTCGGATGATCATCTCCGAACCAGTGCCGCGCTGCGCCTTCATTTACCCACTCATCCACTTGTTTTTGGAATGCTTCAGTCCTGACGGTAAAAAAGACCGCACCGTGGTCCATCCGGCCATTGCCGACACGCCTGGTCGCCATTCTTCCCCCAGGACTTGTGCTTTTCTCAAACACGGTGACCTCATAACCCTCCTGTTTCAGCTGGTGTGCAGCTGTGAGTCCAGCCATGCCTGCTCCGATAATCCCAATTGTCGATCCCATTATGTATCGCCTCCGCTAATGAATGTCATGGTGTCATTATACCCGATTCGTGACCCGGATACGCAAGTATTGAAGAGGGAGTTCTATCCAACGATATTTGATGTATGATCATTTGTTATTATTAAATGCTCTATGATATTAAATGATTCATTCAACTTAATTTTCTTCCAGGAAAATATCACTCAATAGATTTAGCATTTCATCAATACTCGTTCCCCTGATACCTAAATTCTTAAAATCAGGCAGGTCTTGTCTGATTTCCTTATTGAAAAGCATGATGTCCTTTTGAATTTCTGTATTTACTTCAATTCTGCTGAAAGTGATACAAAAGCGAGAAGTCTGAAAATATCATTTTTATAATTCCCAGAAGGTATCTCCAAAAGAAGAATCAAGAACTTCTATGATGAGTACGATATCCAAATCTTTTGTTGCTCGAAACTCTCCACCTGATTCTTCCATTAAAATATCACAAGCTGTACCACCAATAAAGACATACTGATGTGTATGATCTCTGAAATACTCTTTGAATTTCTCTATTCCATGTACCATGACTCACCTCGCATGATTTCTTCCAATGCCTGTTCAACCCTTTCATCAGGTACATCTTTCAAAGATAAAAACAATGACAATCGATCGACATGGCGTTTACCTGAAATCAGCAAAGGATCATAGTCCCACAGTTCAACCTCCACGAATTGGCTATCTTTAATTTCATCTTTGTTGCTGACGATATGATTTAGCCCATCATTCAGTTTCTTTTTATCCATTGCCATAATGGAGTGGGACGGTGAATTGATCCATGATAAATCTGCCAGCGCATCAAAACCTGCAATCAAAGCATGTGGAGGTTTACTTTTTGTATGAATCACTTTCTTTACCGGAGATTTTAAATATTGTTGTCCATTCAGAAAATAGTCGGGATCCGGAATTCTTCTGTATTCTTTACTGCGGCCTGTTTTGCCTCCCAATTCATAAGTGATCAGATTTACTCGGAACAACTCATTTAAAGCTCTGGAAGCTGTCATTTCAGTAAATCCCATCATCTCTGCAAGCTTTGTGGTGTTGACAACTTGATCTTTATGGTACAGGAAATACAAGAACACAACTTGTGCAGAAGCTGAAAAAAATTTCACTTCATTTGCAGCTTCTTCCGATACTTTTTTTAGATCCAGTGCAAGAAATGGCAAATACATTTGACCATCTTCGATGACGAAAGGAATCTTGTTTTTGATCAGTGATTTCCTTCGATAACTTGAAAGTTCTTTGGAAAGCAATACAATTGGTTCCTTTGTTATTTCCCTGATTTGTCTGATATGTTTTTTAAGATAATTCAACCCAGGAACATCTCCAATGACTTCGATCAAAGTACATCTCGTTTCAAGAACCGTCATTTCATAGAAATTGTAGTTATTTCTCAAAAAAACCGGCAGTACCTTATCATTAAGCCATGGTTTAATTTTACAGTTCTCATCAATATTTGCTTTTAGGTACGATTCTGCATAGATCATCAATACACACCCCCTAATATAACATTTAATATTTTAAATATAACATATATTTGTTACATTTAAAATAATATCGTTATATTATCAAAAAGCCGCGGATTTTCTCCGCGGCTTGTTCCTGAATCCTTATGAACTTACCCGATGACGAGGAGCCATAAATACAGGCCGGTCAGTGTGATGAAGAGGGTTGGAATCGTGATGACGATCCCCACTTTGAAGTAGTACCCCCAGCTGATTTTAACGCCTTTCAGTGCCAGGACGTGCAGCCAGAGAAGGGTTGCCAGTGAGCCGATCGGTGTGATTTTCGGACCGAGGTCGGAACCGATGACGTTGGCATAGATGAAGGCCTGCTCCATCGTTCCTGTTAAAGCCGCATCGTTAATCGCCAGGGCATTGATCATCACTGTCGGCATATTGTTCATGATAGAAGACAGGAATGCAGCAATGAAGCCCATGGAGATGGTTCCGACGAATAGTCCCTGATCGGCAGCGCCGTTAAAGACGCCCGCCAATACGTCTGTGAGCCCCACGTTTCGAAGACCGAAGACCACCACGTACATCCCGATGGAGAAGACGACGATGCCCCAAGGTGCACCTTTCATGACCCGCGTTGTATCCACGGCGTGACTGCGGCTCGCCATCACAAGGAAGAAGCCGGCAATCGTCAGTGCCACAAACGATACGGGGAAGGTCATGGATTCACCGGTGATCGGATTATTGATGTAAATGAATTCACTGATGAAATACCCTGCAAGGAGGACCGCCAAAACTGCCCAGGAAAGACGGAACATCTTGTGGTCCTTGATGGCCTCCTTCGGTTCTCTCAACATCGACATATCGTACGTTGTCGGTATGTCTTTTCGGAAATAAATATACAACACGAGAATACTGGCAATGATCGCAAAGAAGTTCGGTACGATCATGACCGTGGCATATTCAATAAACCCGATGCCAAAGTAATCCGCGGAAACAATGTTCACCAGGTTACTCACGATAAGTGGCAACGAGGTGGAATCCGCAATGAAACCGCTGGCCATGATAAACGGCAGGATCATTGCATCTTTAAATTTGAGTGCCCGGACCATCGCCAGGACGATCGGGGTTAAGATCAGTGCCGCACCGTCGTTTGCGAAAAACGCGGCAACAACAGAGCCGAGAAGTGACACGAACACAAACATTTTAATGCCGTTCCCTTTTGCAACCCGAGCCATATGTAGCGCTGCCCATTCAAAAAAGCCGATTTCATCGAGGATTAACGAAATGATAATGATCCCGATAAAGGTCAAGGTCGCGTTCCAGACGATACCGGTGACTTCACCCACGTCTGCAAAACTGACGACGCCGGCAAGGAGTGCCAGCACGGCCCCGATGGTGGCAGACCAGCCGATGCCAAGATTTTTCGGCTGCTTGATGACGAGAAATAAGGTGAAAAGAAAAATAAGGACTGCAACAAAAATGGAAAACATGTTTTACGCCTCCTGTTCGGTTTAAACATCGTTTTTTCGAAACTGAGGCAGACCGCAAAGGGTTTTGCTGGTCTGCCCGTTTCTTGAGGGGGTGTTACCGGATTTATTTCGTCAGGGCTTTCAGTTTTTCCAGCCCTTTTATCTGATCTGCCTGCCAAGGAATGATGCAGGTTTTATTAGCATAGCTTTCTTTGACTTCCTTGATCCATTTCCGTTCCGCATACGCGCGTCCGGCAAGCACTGGATCTGTTGTACCCGTTTCATGGTAGCTTTGATTGATGATCCACCAGGCAGGTTCAATCTGTGCGCGTCTGAGATCTTCCTGAAGACGCCCTGCCTCGTAAACCGGCGTGGCTTCCGGCAAGGTAACGAGACTGATGAAAGTCTCTTCAGGGTTACGAAGTCTTGGTAACAGCTGTTTGACTGATTCCGGCAGATCACCCTGAGTCCGTTCCACTTCCTTGTGGTAGGACTGTGCCGCGTCAAGGAGCAGCAGCGTGTGACCAGTTGGGGCGGTGTCAATCACCACAAAGGCATCTTTTGCCTGATCAACGGTCTCTGCAAAGGCACGGAACACGGCGATCTCTTCGGTACACGGCGATTCCAGATCTTCTTTAATATAAGCAAGCTCATCTTCATTCAGTTCAGAACTGACGTTGTTCAGGACCTGGGCTTTGTAATTCTCCACTTCCACCTTCGGATCGATCCGGCTGACAGAGAGTGATCCTTCCAGCGCATCATGATCCATCACCATGTCCACATGGGCCGCCGGGTCTGTTGTCGTCAGGAGCACTTTATGCCCCCGTCCGGCAAGTCCCGTTGCGACGGCAGCTGCGACGGTGGTTTTGCCTACGCCGCCTTTGCCCATCGTCATGAATACGCCCTGGTTTCTGGCGGACAATTCGTCGATCATCTCACTGATGGCAGGCAGATTCATCGGCTCGACAGGTGGAATGTCTTCCACCAGCTGTGAAGCATCCCGGTCAAACAGGTCACGCAGTGCCTGGAAACCGGTCAGATTATACGGCACCAGCGGTAACGTGAACGTCGGCTTGTCGTCGAAGTATGCCGGGATCGCCTTTAACGCTTCATGCTGCTTCGCTTCCAGCTGGATCGCCGTGTCATCTTCGGACGTTCGTTCAAAGACGCCATTGATGACAAGCATCTGATTCAAAATCCCGATGTCCCCCAGTTCCTTCGCTGCTTTACCCGCTTCAATCAGGGTCGATTCATCGGGACGGGCAACGAGAATCAGTTTCGTCCGCTCCCCGTTTGCAAGGGCCTCGACGGTTTTCTGATAGAGGGCTTTTTTGTCCGCAAGACCTGCCAATGGCCCGAGGCAGGATGCACCGTTCTCATTGCCTTCAAGGAAATCGCTCCAGGCGTTTGGCAATTGGAGCAGTCTCAAGGTATGCCCCGTCGGAGCCGTGTCAAAGAGAATGTGATCGAAATCCGCTGTCGCTTCTTCGTTCGCCAACAGGCTTGAGAACTCGTCAAATGCAGCGATCTCCACGGTACAAGCGCCGGACAGCTGCTCTTCCATGCTGTCGAGGGCGGCTTGCGGCAGTGTGCCTTTATAGGGATCGATCATTTTTTTCCGGTAGGTGGCTGCGGCTTCTTCGGGATCGAGGTTCGCGGCAAACAGGTTGTCCACTCCGGGTACCGGTGCCGGTTCATTGGCAAGGGTGGTGCCGAAAACGTCCTGCAAATTTGATGCAGGGTCGGTACTGACAATCAGTACCTTCTTCCCCTGATCCGCAAGGGACATCGCTGTTGCGCAAGCGGCGGATGTCTTACCAACGCCGCCTTTTCCGGTGAAAAATAAATAATTTGTATCCACAATATCCTGTGGCATGAGTCGTTTCATGGCTGTGGTGCCTCCTTTTACTATCTATGCAATGTGGCGAAGTTGTTTCTTCTCAGTAAAAAAGTTCAGTGAATGTCTCTGGATCAGCAGGAAGGCGACGGATCATGAATGACGATCCCTGTGCCGTTTTCGTCGTGACGAACATCGAAAGTCAGATCGGTCACATACGAGCTGACTTGCTGCTCGATGGCCACCTGAATTCCGTTTACCTCCACGATTTCATCGTTTGCGGATGGTTCGTCCAGGGACAAGCCAATCTGGGGACTGCAGCACCCCATACCTGCGAGAAAGATCTTGATATTCTTTGCTTCATTACTCTCGATTTGTTCCGTAATAAACATTTTCGCTTCGTTTGTAATTTGCATTTCAATCATCCTTTCTTTTTATTGCTTAAAGCATATTCAACGTTTTTTTCGGTGTTTTCATTTTTTCACGAAGTTCGCTGTCTTCCATTTCAAACCATTGGGCAAATTCCGTAATTGTCGGATAACGTCCACTGAAGACCAGTTCCCCGTCAACAACAACAGCGGGCAGGCTTTCCACACCTTCTGTGTCCATCAGTTTGATCACGTCCGGGTTCGTTGAGAAATGCATCGCTTCCTGGGCAAGATTATAGCGTTTCACATCGTACCCCATTCCGCTCAGTACGGATACAAGACGCGCGATTTTGGTCAGTTCGGGATTCACATCCGTTCCGCAAACCCCTGTTGGACAGCAAAGTGCCGGATCAAAAATCTCTACTTTATTTTTCATGTGATTGTTCCTCCTTATATAATCAATCTCTTATATGCAATTTCAATTATATGATCTGTCTGGATGAAATGCAACCCTTCAGGAGAGTTGTCACTGGATTTACTTATTTTCTTTTTTCAAGAAAGCGGATCTCGGTGATTTCAATCGAACAGCGGGAACGGATGCCGCTCGCTGTGATCTCATCCACCTGCTCCTTCGCCGATGGCAAATTGTCCAATATCGAAAGGAGCTGATCATAATGCCCGTACCCCTCATTCAATGTATAAATCTGCCACTGGTCATGGCGGTGGGAAGTAATCAATCCTGTCTGTTTTAACTTACGCAAGTGCTGGCTCACTGCCGGCTGACTCATCTCCAACAGGACTTCCAGGTCGCAGACGCACAATCCGCCAACCTTTAAAAAACGGAGGATATGCAGCCGCTTTTCATCTGAAAGCATCTTATACATGGCCGTCTGGCTCGTTAAATCCGGATGGTTCATTTACATCACCTCATCGTTATATAGTGTTTCCATTATATAATCAATCTATTATATAAACAACCCGTGATGAAGAATTCCTGCTTACAAAAACACCGCCTTTGTCCATTCAGTGACGATTTGCACTTTCGCACTGATGTTATTGAGGAAAGCGTTGACGGCAGATTCATCAAAAAAACAGCCACGCCAACCGCCTCAGCAGTTAGAGTGACTGTCCTGTCATTTACACTGTCATCACAATCCCCCGTTAGCCGACAGCAATTGACGGATCGCCGGCACGACCGTTAACTCAATGTCATCTTCATGAATATCCAGATGTGTCACGAACCGGAGTACGCCCGGTCCCATGGCACCGACCTGAATCCCCCGTTCCTTCAAGCCATTGATCCAGTCCTCATTGGAGAGCCCGCTCTCCGAGACATCCACCATGATGATGTTCGTATCCACCTGGTTCGTCACACTGAGCCCTGTCATCTGATCCAGACCCGTCGCAAGTTGTCTCGCGAGCCGGTGATCGTCTGCAAGACGCGTCACATGATCACGAAGGGCCACCCGTGCAGGTGCCGCCAAAATACCTGCCTGGCGCATCCCGCCGCCCAGGCGTTTTCGCCATTTTCTGGCCTGTTTGATAAAGTCCGCCGATCCGGCAATGATGGAGCCCGCAGGTGCGCCCAGTCCTTTGGAGAGGCAGAACTGGACCGTATCGGTGTACCCTGCGAATGCACTCACCGGTTCTCCTGCAGCCACTGCCGCATTGAACAGCCGGGCCCCATCGAGATGCACTTTGATATCATATGCTTTTGCCAATTGATGAATGGTCCACATGTTACTCAAAGGCACCACTGCCCCGCCTGCTTTGTTGTGCGTGTTCTCAATGGCGATCATTCCGGTTTCCGGAAAGTGAATATCGTCCCCGCGGATCGCGGCTTCCACATCAGAGGGGTTCATCGCGCCCCGCTCCCCTTTTATCGTTCGTGGCTGCACACCGGCAAGAGCGGAGATGCCCGCCCCTTCATACAAGAAAATATGGGAATCTGCTTCAAGGATCACTTCCTGTCCCGGCTGACAGTGGACCAGTGCGGCAATCTGATTTCCCTGGGTACCGCTGGTGACAAACAGCGCGTCTTCTTTCCCCAGCATGTGCGCCGCTTCCTGTTCCAGGGCATTGACGTTCGGATCCTCCCCGTACACATCATCGCCCACTTCAGCTTCAAAAGCCGCACGTCTCATCACATCCGTAGGTTTTGTCACCGTATCACTGCGTAAATCAATCAAACTGATCATCTCCTCATCACGTTATCCATTTTCAGTATAGCACAGGAAAAACCCCGATTCCTCAAATCGGAAACCGGGGTTCAGAGAATTAATAATCGCTTTTTGCTTCTTCGCCTTTGACAATTTTCACACCGGCACTGGCACCAATCCGGGTAGCCCCGGCTTTGACCATCGCTTCCGCGTCCTCCAGGCTCCGAACACCGCCGGAAGCTTTCACACCGGCTTTGTCACCCACGGTTTTACGCATTAAGGCAACGTCTTCCACGGTGGCATTGCCTGTGGAGAAGCCCGTGGAGGTTTTGACGAAGTCGAGCCCTGCCTTTACTGCGATTTCGCAGGCGCGGACTTTCTCTTCGTCTGTTAACAGACATGTTTCAAGAATGACTTTCGTCAGGGCCTTGCCTTTTGCCGCTTCCACTACGGCTTTCATATCCTGCTCGAGAAGCTCGTCGTCGCCGTCTTTCAACGCGCCGATATTGAGGACCATATCGATTTCCGTTGCGCCGTTTTCAATGGCATTCTTCGTTTCGAAGGCCTTCACTTCCGGTGTTGATGCACCCAAGGGAAAACCGACTACGGTACAAACGTCCACACCGGAACCTTTCAGCAGTTCTGCGGATTTCTTGACCCAGGTCGGCGTCACACAGACGGATGCAAACTGGTACTCCTTCGCTTCCGCGCAGAGGGTGACGATCTGTTCCTCTTTTGTTTCCGGTTTTAACTGAGTGTGATCGATGATTTTTGCAATGGATTGACTCATGTTCTTCATCCCTTCCAATTAAATACTTATTTTGTTTCATGATTCCACGTAAGATGTCAGACCTTTGTATTTGATATGTTCAGTTTAGCATAACCTGAGCGGAAATTGAAATCCTTTTCAAGGATGAAGCAGATCTTTGAACAGGACCAGCTCAAACTCTCAAACAAATCTGTAAAAATACATGGTCATTCCCATCGCAATCGTTTAAAATAGAAAATGAAGGGAATAGTACTCCATTAGCGATAAAATGGAGGGATTCATGTATGACAGTGTCCAAAGAGCAGGAAAAGAAAAAAATCCCGTCGTCGAGCCGTGGTGATGAAAAGCGGCACGAAGAAAATGAACGCTTTGAGGCCTTGCTCGATAAGCTTGAGGATATGACCACAAAGGGTCGATTGAAGGACATGGCTTATCACTTCACGAATAAAAAAGAAGTGATCAAAACCAACTTGCTTGCCGGTGTGGCAAGAGGTGTCGGTTTGACCGTGGGAACGGCGATTTTTCTCGTCATTCTGTTCTTCATCCTCGCACAAATGGTGGACATGCCACTGATCGGGGAATGGATCGGTAACTTGTTAAACGAAGTGGAGCAATATCAGGACACCCCGTAGCTGAGCTGATGCCGCGTAACGTGAATGGATGAATCATGCTGCTGTGATGAACGGCAGCCAAAATACTAAATGAGGTGATACATATGGATTGGTTAGGTATAGGCGTATTTATCCTGTCTCTCGGATTTGCGGGACTGGTGATCATTTTGATTCCGGTTATGAAAAATCTCGCACTCACATTGGGGAATGTGGCAGGAACAGTGGAAACAGCAAACAAAAGCGTCGGTGAAATTACCGGGGAAGTCACGGTCATCCTGCACAACACGAACGAAACGCTGGTGGATGTACACGGAAAAATGCAGAAGGTCAACCCGATCTTCGACATCATTCATGACACAGGAACCGCCGCTCATAATTTCACGTCGACATTTGCCAACTACACCGGGGCCAAGACGGAGCGGGCAGACGAAGGCATCAGCCTGCTGGATAAGAAAAATCTTGAAGGGCTCCTCCGTGGTGCAGCATTCATTTATTACATGAAGGAACTGAAGAAAGAGAAAGAAGCCAAGGCTGAATAAAACGGATCAGAACATGTAAAGACCCGCCGGTGGCGGGTCTTTTGTTGTTGCTATGAATTCCCCCGGTCAGTCGTTTTCGTCATTCAGATCCTTTTCGCCAAGACATGCCAAGGGTTCTTTTGAAAGCATAAGATCGATATGACGATGGAGATTCACAAACCGGCTCGGCAGCTTCCCGCCGTATTCCCCGTCCAGGTTCAATAGCATCTCTTCCCCTGCCTGAATATCAATTTCCGCCGCCTGTGTGTAGATCACCCGGTCATCGGTAATATGTTCGCCACGAAGGGCCGAGGTGACGACCCGAACAACATCGGCCAGATTGGTCTTCTTCAAAATCATCAGGTCGAACTTCCCATCGTTGATCGTGGCTTTCGGTGCCAGCTTCTCAAAACCGCCGATGGAGTTGGTGTTCGCCACAAGAAAGAGCATGATTTCTCCTTCGAAAACTTTTCCGTCATAAGATATTTTCACCGCTGTCGGCTTGATACGCGGCAGTTTTTCAAAGCCTTTGACGTAATAAGCCAGCTGCCCGATCATCGTCTTCAGACGACTCGGGACTTCATACGTGAGCTCCGTCAGGGTTCCCCCTGCAGCAATATTGATGAAGCAGGAATCACCTACCTGCCCAACGTCGGCAGTGACCTTACGCCCCTCGACGATCACCTTGCACGCATCCGGTATACTCTTCGGTAAATTCAGGGCTCTGGCAAAATCATTGGTCGTCCCGCCGGGGAGAATGCCAAGCGCCGGCCGGTGCGGCTGGTTCACCATGCCCTGTACCACTTCATTGATGGTGCCGTCACCACCGGCAGCGACGATCAGGTCAAATTGTCTGTCGCAAGCGGCTCTGGCAGCCCGGGTTGCGCAGTCTTTTCCGGTTGTCGCATGGGCAGATGCCTCGTAGCCTGCCTTCTCCAGGGTTTCCAATATGTATGGAAGATATTTTTTCACATGTTCCCGTCCCGATGACGGGTTATAAATCAGCCGTGCCCGTTTCATACGTCCACCTCGTTTTCCCGTTATTTCCATGTTCAGTATACACGGTTTAACGGCCGCTGAAAAGGAATTGCCCCGCCCCTTCCGGGCAGACAAATGAAAAGCGGCTTCATCGTCCTTCAATTAAGGATTCGATGAGCCGCTTAACTTCCTATATCACTTATCATAACTTTCGTTAACCATCTCCTTTGCAATCATCTCGTGATGCGCATTTCGTTCGAACCCGCGGATCCATGCATTCATCCGCTTCGCTCACGCTACGTCATCGGATTCACATCCTTCTGTGTGATGGTTGCTGATTTTTGACGGTCTGCCCTCCTCTTCTATGGATATTGCCAGCAATGCTTTTGATTGCTGTACATGTAGTATATAAAAGAAACTATGTATTGTAAATATTCAGAATATTTAATGAGGAGGGATTAGCTCCCTCCATCTGCTGTTTTCAGCCTATCCTTGCCATTTTCGGCTTATTTCTTGATTATTGCACCCTGACTCTGGGGCGGACTTCACCGGCAACCCGCCGCGCGATCCAGCTGTAAACGGCCCTTGAAATAAGCACAATGGCAAAGGAGAACAATACCAGACCGAGCCCGGAGAACACGATCCCGGTCACTCTCGCTTCAAGCTGAACGGTATAGTAGACGAATGCGCCGACTTGAATGGCATTCACCAGATACGGGTAAATAATGCGCCGGACTCTTCGTTGAATCCGGATCATCTTCATCGCATCAATCACCTGAAGGGGAATGATCCAGAGAAACACACCTCCGGCAAACCAGATCAATGCGGTCATGGACTGTATCTGAATCTCCAAAGCCGGTATAAACGAAAGACCGAATGTCACGAGGGCGATCACACCGATGGCGAGTCCGATCATGCTGAATAACTTACTGAAAAATTGCATACTGAAAATCACTTGCCTTTCCCGGTATTGAACCTGTCTGTACAGGATTCTTGTTTTTCACACATGTTTGTCATTGTAACACACTGATAAACAGGTTCAACCGCCAGGGACAGGCATATAGCGCCAAAAACCCCCGTCCACTGGGGACAGGGGTGATAAGATCAGCGTTTCTTGATTTCTTCTGCCAATAGCTCGTTTACCATCTGCGGATTGGCTTTTCCTTTGGACGCTTTCATCACTTGACCGACGAGAAAGCCGATCGCTTTATCTTTTCCGTTCCGGAAATCATCCACGGACTGCGGATTCTGATCCAAAGCAGCATTTACCATGCTGCGGATCTCACCTTCGTCACTGATCTGAACGAGGCCTTTGTCCTTGACGATCTTCTCCGGATCACCGCCTTTTTCGATCAGTTCCTTAAAGACCTTCTTGGCGATCTTCGAGGAAATGGTCCCTTTATCGATCATGGCAATCATCGAGACGAGCGCTTCCGGTGTCATCGGGACATCTGTGATCTCTTTGTCGTTCTGGTTCAGATAGGCATTCACTTCACCCATGAGCCAGTTGGAAAGCTGCTTTGGTGGTCCACCGACAGCGATCGCCTGTTCAAAGAAATCACTCATGGCCTTCTCCTGGGTCAGGACACCTGCATCATAAGCTGGAAGGTCCAACTCGGATACATAGCGCTTCTGCCGGGCGTCCGGCAGTTCAGGGATCGACTGGCGCACCCGTTTTTGCCATTCCGGGTCCAGGTGATACTGCACCAGATCCGGATCAGGGAAGTAACGGTAATCGTCCGATCCTTCCTTGACCCGCATGAGAATGGTCCCTTTCGTTGCTTCATCGTAACGGCGGGTTTCCTGCAGGATCTCACCTCCGCCGTTGATCACTTCCGCCTGCCGCTTCTCTTCATGCTCAAGCCCTTTTTGCACGTGTGCGAATGAATTCAGGTTCTTCAGTTCGGTTTTTGTACCGAATTCATCCTGTCCGTAAGGCCGGATGGAAATGTTCGCATCACAGCGAAGGGATCCTTCTTCCATCTTACAGTCAGAGACTTCCGTATACTGAATGATGGCTTTCAGTTTTTCCAGGTACGCATAGGCTTCCTCGGGTGTCCGGATATCCGGTTCGGAGACGATTTCCACAAGTGGCGTACCGACGCGGTTATAGTCGACGAGTGTGTGACTGTCGATGCCTTCCACATGAGTCAGCTTCCCCGCATCTTCCTCAAGATGAAGACGGGTGATGCCGATGCGTTTTGTTTCCCCGTTCACTTCGATGTCAATGTACCCGTTCTCACCGATCGGCTGATCATATTGAGAAATCTGATAGGCCTTCGGGCTGTCCGGATAGAAATAGTTCTTGCGGTCAAACTTCGTCACGTCCGCAATGTCACAGTTGATGGCCATGGCGGCCTTCATGGAATAATCCACGGCCTGACGGTTCAGCACCGGGAGGACACCGGGATGCCCGAGACAGACAGGGCATGTATTGGCATTCGGCTCAGCTCCAAATGATGTGGAACAGCCGCAAAAGATTTTCGAGTTTGTTTTCAGCTCAACGTGGACTTCGAGTCCGATGACTGTTTCAAACTGGCTCATTTGGCAGCGCCCCCTTTCAGTGACGGTTGTTTCAGATGATGATCCGTCGCCTCCTGGTAGGCATGTGCCACCCGGAAGATCATTGGCTCATCAAAATGCTTGCCGATGATCTGAAAACCGACAGGCATATCGTCTGAAAAGCCGCACGGGATACTGATGGCCGGCACGCCGGCCAGGTTCATCGGTACCGTGAGAATATCGTTGGCATACATCGTCAACGGATCATCCACCTGTTCCCCGATCTTGAAGGCAACCGTCGGTGCGGTCGGTCCGACAATGACGTCATACGTTTCGAACAGCTTGTCGAAGTCATGCTTGATGAGCGTTCGGACGCGCTGGGCTTTATCGTAATAAGCATCATAGTAACCGGAGCTGAGTGCAAAGGTTCCGAGCATAATCCGGCGTTTCACCTCATCCCCGAAACCTTCACTGCGGGATTTTTTATACGTATCGAGCAGGTTGTCGGATTCTTTACGCACGCCGTAACGGATGCCGTCAAAACGGGCCAGATTCGCGGATGCTTCTGAAGAAGCGATCAGGTAGTAAGCGGCAGTGGCATATTTGGAGTGGGGCAAGGAGACTTCCTCACAGACAGCTCCCTGCTTTTCAAGCTCCGCAATCGCTAGTTTCACCTGTTCGGTGACGCCCTCATCCACGCCTTCCCCGAAATATTCTTTCGGGACAGCGACTCTGAGGCCGTCCACACCTGTTCGTAAATCCTTCGAAAAATCCGGTACCGGCACATTGGCACTGGTAGAATCCCGGTCATCGTGTCCGGCAATCGCCTGAAGCACAAGGGCACTGTCCTCAGCACTTCTCGTGAGCGGACCGATCTGGTCCAGCGAGGAGGCAAAAGCGACCAGGCCAAACCGGGAAACCCTTCCGTATGTAGGTTTCATTCCGGTAATCCCGCAATAAGCTGCAGGCTCACGGATGGATCCGCCGGTGTCTGAGCCAAGGGCAAAAGGCACTTCGCCTGCAGCAACTGCCGCCGCAGAGCCACCGCTGGAGCCTCCGGGAACCCGGGTGATGTCCCACGGATTTTTGACCGGATGGTAACTGGAATTCTCATTTGATGAGCCCATGGCGAACTCGTCCATATTCAGTTTCCCGACGGTAATCGCATTCTGGGCCGCGAGCTTCTCGACAACGGTTGCGTTATGAACCGGTTCAAAATTGGCCAGAAGCTGTGACGCACACGTCGTCTTCATGCCTTTTGTTACAATATTATCCTTAATCCCGACGGGCAGGCCAAACAGGGCATCATCCACTGAAAGCTGACCCAGTTCGAGTTTCTCATCCAGCGCTTCGGCCTGTTCAATGGCAGCGCGCTCATCAATGCGCAAAAAAGCGCCGATTTCCTGATCCACTTGCTTAATCCTAGCGATGGAGGCATCGACGATTTTGCGGACCGTCGTTTCACCATTTCGCAGTTGATCGTGCAGGGTCTTTACTGACTGTTCCATAGCTTCCTCCTTTTTCAATCCAGGACTGACTGAACTTTGTACTGTCCGTCTGCCTGATCCGGTGCGTTTTTCATCGTATCCTTCCTCGTTGGGGAAGGTTTCACTACATCTTCACGGAGCACGTTCTGTACATCAATGGCATGAGACGTCGGTTTTACCCCGTCCGTATTCACTTCATTGAGCTGTTCGGAAAATTCGATGATCTTACCGAGCTGATCCGTGTACGATTCGATTTCATCTTCGGAAAACGTCAGCCGTGCAAGATCCGCCACGTGCTGAACCTGTTCTTTCGTAATGCGTGTCATCCAAGGACACCTCCTTCTATGATCGTCCCATCCAATTGAGACGCCTGGGCGTGTATTCCCAGCTTCTTTTATGAAAAATCAACCTAATGAAAACTATATCAAAGATACTTTGTTCCGGCAACGTAACAAAGGTTCATCAGAAGCGACTGCGTGCCTGTTTTTTCGCTATTGGTCCATCCGGTCCCCGAAAAATAAAAAAAGTCCCGGAAGAAGGCTCCTGCCTCTGTCCGGGACCGGGAATGGTTTAACTGAAAACGGTCCTGCACAATGTTGATCAATTCAGGACATGCATGAACGGTTCCTCATCAGGGTGCTGAATGATGATCGCTTCCATCCCGTTGATGGATTCGACATAGACTTTAATCGGCACCTGAACCGTGAGCACTTCGTTCAGGCGGTCGGAAATGAATTGACTCAGGGCAATGATCTCCGCTTGTCCATGGGACTGCAGGTTGAGTTCTATGGTCAGTTCTTCGAGAATGTCATTGTTATAGCGTCCGACACCGACTGCACCGATTTTCCGGTCGAAGAAATCTTCCACTTCTTCCCTGAACTGGCTCATCTGATTGGACAGGTTCGCATCATAACTGCTGGCTTCGCTCGATGGGAACACAATGAAGTTTTCATCGATGTCTTCCCAGCCCCCGATTTGAAGGGATCCGCCATCCACTTGCGCGAATGCCGTAAAACCGCCGGGAGCGACTGCGCCATCGGGTTTTTCCTGATAGAGCGCAAAAGAGATCGGCACATCCTGCAAATCTTCCCGGCTTCTCAACCGGTTCAAAATGACCTGGGCCTGTTCCCTGCCGTATTCCTGTACTTCACTTTCATCCAGTGATTCTTCGTAGAAATTGATCGTACCATCTTCGTTTGTGGTGTTGAAATAATACACAGCACGTAAACCGATACCGATCATGATCCCGTCCAGCTGCGCACCTTCCTCTTCCGAACCGCGCCAGTAATTATGTTCCATAATGTGAGAGATCATCAGCGGTGCATCACGCATCCGTTCATCCATCGGATCATCGTCGCTGCCTGCCAGCTCGGGATTCAGTCCACGCTGCAGCTCATTCTCGATTTCAGGATCATACCGCCGGATCCAGCTGTTGATCAAATCACCGGACAATTGCTGTCCCTCGGTGAAATAATACTCATCTGTCGAATAGACTCCTGACGCCAGTTCCGTCAATCCCCGTTCAAAATGGTCCAGATCCACGCGGTTTCGAAACGCATCTGACACCACACCACGGGCATCACTCCGGTAGTAGGTGCCATCTTCAAGCACCGTTCGATAGAAATTATCATCAGAATCCACGGTTGGTGTAAACACCACTTCGGATTCCTCGTCTTCAGTCTCTTCCACCACGATGACATCCTGCTCTTCTTCTTCATCTGCCTGTTGCAGACAGCCACTGAGCATGAAGAGCGTCAACCCAAGAAGAATTATCATCCATCCCTGTTTCATATCCGTCATTCCCCTATCTCTTTGTTCCAATTGATTACATATTAACATGCACTCGCCATTTTCTCACAATACTTTCTGTAAGAACAGCGGCGAAGGAATTAATCTTCAGCGGTTTCTGTGACAAATCTGGCCTCGTCCCAGATCTCGATGCCAAGTTCCTCCGCTTTATCCAGCTTCGAGCCCGCTTTGTCCCCGGCAATCAGAAGGTCGGTCTTCTTGGATACGGTTCCGGTGACTTTGCCGCCCCGGGCTTCCACCATGGCTTTTGCATCTTTTCTTGAAAATGCCTCCATCGCACCGGTAATAACCACCGTTTTTCCGGAAAGGGGCGAATCAGAGGCGATCGCTTCCGCCTGTTTCGGACCGGTGTACGTCATGTTCACACCCAGCTCCTTCAACTCGTCAACCAACTTCTGCATGCCCGGCTGTTCGAACGTCCGCACGATGGAATCGGCCATTTTCTCGCCGATTTCATCCACTTCAATCAGTGCTTCCACATCCGCTTCCATCAAGCGGTCCATCGTCTCAAAATGCATGGCCAGCGTTTTAGCTGCTTTCGATCCGACAAAGCGGATGCCAAGACCGAACAGGAGCTTATCGAGAGAGTTGGCTTTCGTCGCTTCGATGGCATTGATCAGATTCGTCGCAGACTTTTCGCCCATCCGCTCAAGCGCCATGACCTGACTCATCTCCAACCGGTACAAATCCGCCGCACTCTGCACCAGTTCCTGACTGTGCAGCTGGGTAATCACACGCTCCCCAAGACCATCAATGTTCATCGCGTCACGGCTTGCGAAGTGAATCAGTCCTTCTCTTACCTGTGCCGGACACTCGGGATTTACGCAGCGCAGTGCGACCTCCCCTTCAATCCGAACCAGTTCGGACTCGCAGGCCGGGCAGTTTTCAGGCATGGAGAAGTCCCGTTCTTCACCTGTCCGCTGTCCGGTGAGAACATTGACGACTTTCGGGATGATGTCGCCGGCTTTTTTGATGGTCACCCGGTCACCGATCCTCACATCCTGCTCGCGGATCAGATCTTCGTTATGAAGGGATGCCCGTTGCACGCTTGTACCTGCCACAGAAACCGGTTCAAGGATCGCCGTCGGTGTGACGACACCGGTCCGGCCGATGCTCAGTTCGATATCGATGAGTCTCGTCACCACTTCTTCCGCGGGAAATTTAAAGGCCGTGGCCCAGCGCGGGCTCTTGGCAGTGAAGCCGAGCTCTTCCTGGTGATCCAGGGAGTCCACTTTGATGACAATCCCGTCGATTTCATATTCCAGATCGCTCCGCCGGTCGAGCCAGCTGTTCACATAATCGACGACTTCTTCAATGTCTTTGCAGTGCTTGGCTTCGGGGTTGATTTTGAATCCGAGATCACGCACGTAGGCGAGGGATTCAGTGTGGGAATCAATCTCCTTGTCTTCAATCTGTCCGACAGAATAGACAAACATATCCAGGTTCCGTTTCGCCGCAATCTTCGGATCCAGCTGTCTTAAGGAACCTGCCGCCGCGTTGCGGGGATTGGCAAACAGTGCTTCCCCTTTTTCCTCCCGGGCTTGATTCAGACGGTTAAAGGACGATTTGGGCATGAATGCCTCTCCGCGCACTTCGATCGTCACGGGTTCCTGAAGTTTCAGCGGGATGGACGGGATCGTCTTCAGATTTGACGTAATGTCCTCTCCAGTTGATCCGTCACCCCGGGTGGCGCCCAGAACAAAGGCGCCTTCTTCATATTTCAACGTGATCGCAAGACCATCGATTTTCAGTTCCACACTGTATGTCGGATCTGCACCGAGACCTTGACGGACCCTGCGGTCAAAATCCCGCAGCTCCCCCTCATCAAAAGCATTGGACAGACTGAGCATCGGCACTTCATGCTGCACTTTTTGGAAGTGATCCAATGGCTTCCCGCCAACGCGTTCGGATGGCGAATCGATGCGTTTCAAATCGGGATGGTTTTCTTCCAATTCCTTGAGTTCCTGAATTAACCGGTCATACTCGGCATCCGGCACTTTCGGGTTATCAAGGACATAGTACTGATGGGCATAGTGATTGATCTGATCCGTCAGATCATCGATCCGCTGTTTCACGTCTTCCTTCTCTGTCATTGTGCGACACGCTCCTTAGGCTTTTGTAATCGGGGCAAATCTGGCTGCGAGCCTTTTGACACCGATTTCCGGAAAAGCGATATCCAGTTCGATATTCTCTCCTTCTCCGCGGGTACTGACGACTGTGCCGGTCCCCCATTTTTTGTGGGCTGCTTTATCCCCCACATTCCAATCAAATTCGCCGCCGCCCGTATTCGTCGTGACCGGATTAGTCACTGAGCGCCTGCGCGGTACCATGTGTTTCGGTTTCGGCTTTGGCTCAGGATACCGGTCCGGACCGTCGGATCGTTTCATCCAGGGCAGATCTTCCGCAGTGCTTTTTTCCACCACGTGTCCGGAAGACGTTAACAGTTCTTCAGGAATCTCACTGAGAAAGCGCGATGCCGGGTTCATATTGGTCTTGCCGAAAATCGTCCGCATTGTCGCACGGGTCAAATACAGTTCCTGTTCCGCACGGGTAATGCCCACATAGGCGAGGCGCCGCTCTTCCTGCATCTCGTCTTCTTCCATGAGGCTCCGGCTGTGCGGAAAGACCCCTTCTTCGAGTCCGGCGAGAAAGACGACCGGGAATTCCAGGCCTTTCGCTGAGTGGAGTGTCATCATCAACACCTTTTCCACTTCTTCTTCCTCATCCACTTTATCAATGTCCGCGATCAGGGCCAGATCCGTCAAAAAGGCAATCAAGGTCTTATCGTCACTGGCCTCTTCAAATTCCGCCGCCACCGTCAGAAATTCTTCAATGTTCTCAAGTCGTCCTTCAGCTTCGAGGGTATTTTCCCGCTCCAGCATGTCCCGGTAACCGGTCTTGTCCAGCAGTTCATCCACCAGTTCTTTTACCGGCACGTACTCCTGCATATTGATCCAGCCGCTCAGCTGTTCGTGGAAATTCCTGAGCATCTTTGTAAAGCGTGCATTGAGGCCGACTTCTTCTATCTCCGCCACAGTCTGAAAGAGCGACAGATCATTGGCATTGGCATAGGCCTGCAGTTTATCAAGGGTCGATGCACCGATCCCGCGTTTTGGAACATTCACAATCCGGCGGAAACTGACGTCGTCATCGGGGTTCCCCACCAGTCTTAAATACGCGAGGAGATCCTTGATTTCCTTACGGTCATAGAACTTCGTTCCGCCGACAATCGTATAGGCCATATTCGATTTCACGAACAGCTCCTCCATGACACGGGACTGTGCATTCGTCCGGTACAATATCGCGATGTCCGAAGGGCGGAGATCCTTATCCCGGTCGTTCAGCAACGACTGAATTTCACCGACAATGTAAGACGCCTCATCATGTTCATTGCGTGCAGAATAGAGGGTCAGCTTCTTCCCGCCATCATTTTCGGTCCACAGGTTCTTATCCTTACGTCCCGTGTTATGACTGATCACCTGATTTGCCGCATCGAGAATCCGTTTGGAGCTCCGGTAGTTCTGTTCGAGCAGAATCACTTTAGCATCCGGGTAATCCTTCTCAAATGACAGGATATTCTTAATATCCGCACCGCGCCAGCGGTAAATCGACTGATCCGAGTCCCCGACGACACAGAGATTCCGGTGCCGCTCCGCGAGAACCTTCACGAGACGGTACTGGGCATGGTTCGTATCCTGATATTCATCGACCATAATGTAGCGGAAACGGCGCTGATAATATTCCAGCACTTCCGGCACCTGATCAAACAGACGGATCGTGGTCATGATCAGATCGTCGAAGTCCAGGGCCTGATTACGCTTCAGTTCCCGTTCGTAGGCTTCATAGACCGTGGATGCCACCTGTTCAAAATACCCGTTTGCCGATTGATCGTATTCCTTCGCCGTCTTCAGTTCATTTTTTGCCGAGCTGATCATCCCGAGTATGGCCCGGGGGTCGAATTTCTTATTGTCGATATTCTTTTCTTTGATAATCCGCTTGATCACCGTCAGCTGATCCGAACCGTCCAGAATCGTAAAATTTCGGTTGATTCCCATACGGTCGATATCCCTGCGGAGAATGCGCACACACATCGAGTGAAACGTGGAAATCCACATCTCCTCGGCTTCTGCGCCGATGTTCTTCTTGACCCGGTCTTTCATCTCCCGGGCCGCTTTATTCGTAAACGTGATCGCCAGAATCGACCAGTGAGGAACGCCTTTTTCACTGATCAGATGGGCAATCCGGTTGGTCAGCACCCGCGTTTTGCCACTGCCGGCCCCGGCCATGATTAACAGCGGCCCCTCATTATGACGCACCGCCTCCTGCTGCTCTTTGTTTAAACCTTCGATCATTGATTTCATCAGATCACCTTCCAAACGTTTGTTCTTTCTTTGAAGTTTATCCTGTTTCCCGAAAAAAGTACAGCCACGTAACAATCGGAGGCAGCTCGTTGACGAGGTCTGCACTCCGATTCTCCTGACGTTATCACGACTGCCGTTTTTCCGAGGGTTCCTTTACCGCATCGACGGTTTTGAGCGCCTGTTTGAGATCATCATAAATGACATTGCCCACGACGATTGTGTCAGCCAGGGCCGCCATTTCCTTGGCCTGCTCCAGGGAGGTGATCCCGCCGCCATAGAAGAGCTGCGACTTCTCCAGTACATCGTTCACATCGGATACGACTTCCGGATCACCGTATGCTCCGCTGTATTCCAGATAGAAGATCGGCATATGGAACAGCTGGTCCGTCATTCTCGCATAGGCTACGATGTCATCCAGACCGAGATTCGTATCCGCGTCCGTGACATGTGCCACGGACGAGTCGGGGTTCAGTACACAAAAGCCTTCGGACAGTACTTCCTCCATATGCATCAGGTGACCGAATTCCTTCAGTGCCCGGTGATGCAGTCCGTTCAGGAATGTCACCTGCCGGGTGTTCAGCACAGACGGGATCAGGTAATAATCAAATCCCGGAACCACCGATTGAATCGTGCTCACCTCAAGGGCACAAGCCACCCCATACCGGCGTACCCGCATCAGCATCTCCAGCGTATTGTCTTCCGTTACATCTTCACTTCCGCCAACGATGACCGCGTCCGTTCCCGATTCGCAAATGGCTTCCAGGGCCTCGTCGTCCAACGATTTGGCGGGATCCAGTTTAAAAACGTGCCGCCACTCATGATAGGATTTCATCACAGTCTAATCTCCTTTTGCTTCCAACGATTGTCTCTGATCTCAGTATAGCAAATATCCCTCCCTCAGCGCCATACATCCATGGGATTCGCTCATAAGAAAATGCTTCCGGGGACCGGAAGCATCGGATAATACAAGGTCATTTTCAATTGCTGAAGCCTTGGTACAGACCCTATGTTGCATTACAATCTGAACCTGGCCGTGTTCATCTGCAGATGCTGGGCTAGCTCTGACAGACTCTCACTGGCGTTTGCGATCTCTTCGATCGAAGCGGATTGTTCTTCCATCGCTGCAGACACTTCCTGGGTGGATGCGGAATTTTCCTCAGCGATCGCTGCCAGATTCTGAAGGATATCAAGAATCTTCTCTTTCATGGCCTCCATTTCACTGCCGGACTGATTCAATTCAGCTAACCGGGCTTCGTTGTCACCCATCGCCTGAGCGATTGTATCATACTTCGCCTTCGTCTCATGCACTTTCTCCCTTTGAAGTTGAAGTACTTCGGAGACCCTTCCCATCACATCCACAGAGTGGCTCGCATTCCCTTGCAGGGACTGGACGATTTCATCAATCCGGATCGTCGACTGTGTGGACTGCTCAGCAAGCTTTCTGATCTCGTCCGCCACTACGGCAAAACCTTTCCCCGCTTCTCCTGCTCTCGCTGCTTCAATGGCCGCATTCAATGCCAGCAGATTCGTCTGATCGGCAATTTTGGCAATCACACTGCTTGCCTCACTGATTTTGACGGCACTCTCATGGGTATTCCTGACCCCGTCCTGCACTTTCTTCGTTTCTTCGCCACTTTCTTTCGATATCGCAGCGAGTTCTTCGATAATCACAAGGCCTTCCTGCACTGTATTACTGACGTTTACATTGCTTTCATTTAAAGACTGCATAAATTTCTGGTCTTTTTCAATAATCTCACCGAGATGAAGTCCTTTATTTGAGCCATCCTCAGTATTCCTGGCCTGATCGGACGCGCCTGTCGCAATTTCCTCCACCGTCTTCGCCACTTCCTCTGCTGCAGTTGCCGACTGTTCTGAGGTGGCCGTCAGTTCTTCCGAGGAGGAAGACACCTGTTCTGCCGCTGTCATGATGTCATGAATCGTCTCTCTCAGACTGTCCGTGATCGTTTTCAAAGCCCGGGTAATATCGCCGACTTCATCCTTTTGCAAGACCAGCTTCTCCGGCATATCCTGGCTGAGATCAAGTGCCGCGATCCGACCCGCCTGACTGACGATCGTATGGAGGGGACGGCTGAGAAGAGAAGCAAAATAAAAGGCAAGAGCCAGCCCGATCACAATCACACCGCCTGTCAACGTCAGCGTCATCCCATACATGGCAGACATGGCAGCCATCGCCTCATCTTCATCGACTTCGACGATCAGCGCCCCCATCGTGTCCCCGACGTTTACGATCCCACCACTTCCAAGAACCGCGTTTCCGAGATAATCGTCATATATTCCGGTATTCGTCGCTTCTGTATTCCCCTGAGCCACTGCTTCGGTCAATGCCCGGGTCATTTCTGTATTCACCTGACGATTCATTGCTGCATCCTCACTATATTCCCCGAGGCGGGTATTGGTCAGGAGGAGACCGTCTTCGTCAACGATGTAAGCATCCCCGCTGACACCCAGTCCTTCCACCCCGTTGTGTACGATCCCGTCCATCACCGTCTGATCAATCAGGATGTTGACACTGCCTGCGACCTGGTTGCCACCCCCGCCTTCGAACACCGGCGTAGAAAGAACAATGGTGTAATCATCGATGAAATCCGAATAGAATAATTCGGACCATGTCTGTTCTCCTGAAAGACTTGAAATCAGATAGTCACGGTCCGACAGATCGTTCCCCTCCAGTTCATTCTGAAACACCGAAGCCATGATCACTTCACCCGCATTATCCGTCAGAAAAATATCCCGGAAGCCGTATTCCTC
This sequence comes from Salisediminibacterium beveridgei, assembly GCF_001721685.1. Classification (GTDB taxonomy): domain Bacteria; phylum Bacillota; class Bacilli; order Bacillales; family Salisediminibacteriaceae; genus Salisediminibacterium; species Salisediminibacterium beveridgei. Next base: position 2,756,239 of record NZ_CP012502.1, read on the forward strand.
TACTGCCACTTCAAACAAACTGTCTATATGCACATACTGATCCTGCCACTCGGAAGATCCTGCACCAAACTCTTCCAGTGCTTCGAGACCCTCAAATACATCCGCTGTGGCACTGAGTACCCGCCCGTCCCCGCGACGTCCGTCATAATACTCATTGATTTCGGCACTCTTCAACGATAAAAAGGTACTGTTTTCATTCAATGCATTCATTTCAAGTTCATCCGACACTCGATTTGAAAGCAGGAAACCCAAGACCAAAACCGGTATCAGACCCGTCACCACAAACATCACGATCAGCTTATACTTCATTTTCAACTGCCTCATCTTCATTCCTCCCTGAATTTCGTTTGCTGATTCATACATGCTTTCACATCAAACACTTCACTCAAGCAACGTACTGAAGTGAAAAGACAAAAAAGAACCCTTTTGCTTTCACCACATAAGGATCCTTGATTGCAACCGGCTGTCATATCAGAAACTGATGAAGACCCTTGGCTTTGCGTCCCTGCTTTTCAACAGGTTTGCCCATATGTGTTTGTGATTTGAATGATTCTTATCTGACAATAAGGACAGTAGTATATGACTGCATTAATAGTCTTTTTTAATTCCTAAAACATGTATTATATTAGTTAATTATTACTATAATGGATTTTTAATCAGCTGTGTTAAATGAGATGAAAAGTTCGGATTTTGTACATATTTGATGGTGGGATTCGGCCGTTTATGACCCTATACAATTCGATTTCTATTCGTGGTAGAATAACATGTAGCTGTAAATGAAGGAGATAATCGCGATGAAAAAAACAGTGAAAGTCGTTGGTGCCATTATTGAGAACGCACAGAATGAAGTGCTTTGTGCTCTGCGATCTCATGAGATGAGTTTACCGAATTTGTGGGAGTTCCCGGGTGGCAAAGTTGAGGTAGATGAAAATTTGCAGGAGGCTCTTGAAAGAGAGATACAAGAAGAACTTGGATGTGCCATCGATGCAGGATCAGTTTTCCACAGTAATGTGCATGAATATGAAACGTTCATCATCGAACTGATTTGTGTTCGTGCATCCTTAAAATCAGGGGAGCCAAAGCCTAGTGAGCATGCTACTTTACTCTGGCTACCAAAGGAGCATTTGACTTCATTAGTCTGGGCACCGGCAGATATTCCTGCTGTAGAGGCTTTAATTGAAAAAGTCTAGCCACTTAATCGGCTAGACTTTTTCCGTGAATTCAACATAAAGGTTTTGTGGGACTTCGTGCTCTAATCTTAGAATGGTTGTAATCGGTTGTTCTCCACTATATTCTACAGTATGGCCTTTTCCAATGTAGATGTAAGGTTCCGTCTTTGCATCGATTTTCCGATACTTTCGAACGAATAAATGCAAATGTACCCCTCGTTTTTCATTGTAAATAATGTCTTGTCCAGTGTCAGAGATTTGTTTTGTTGCATTTTGACTTTGCCATTGAAAATATCTCCGATCGATAAATTGGTCTTTATAATTGATTCGTTCATCAATATCCGCTTCTTTATGAAGATCGATAAACAAGAAAAAGTCTTTGCCATTTTTCAGTAAACCGGATCCTCGAAAAGCAGAGTGCGTCTTTCGGTAATTTGACAATATCGCTGCATCTACCATTTGATATTGTTCATATAGTTTGAAATGAGGAATGCCGTAATCAATAGTTTGAAATTCTCGTTCATATCGAAGAATCCCGTAAAACAGTGCATCTTCAAGGTACTTACGATAGGCTTCATGTTGCAGTAATCTTGCTAAACTCGCAGTCCGTGTAAGTGTTGATACTCCATCAAACTCAGCCATTTTAAAAGCATGTTTTTTCTTTACATGATCGAAAAAATCATGATTGATGGCTTCAAAAACATGAATGACCGTATCGCGATAAACTGTTTGAATATATTTCTCGATTTCTTTCGTTGCTTCATTAAGAGTCACGATGTCTTGTTCAAACAGCATTCTTATCACAACGAAATCATGGATCCGTTTGATCGGAAGCCGTTTTGAAAGGTCTTTAAGAGCTTTATCGAATTCTTCGTCTATACAAAGTCCTTTTAACTGATCGTCTTTTTCCACCGTTGCGACAAAATCTAGATAATGATTCTTTTTAGAGATGAAGGCCACTGGATCAGGAGCCCCGTCATAGGTTAAATAATCCACCAAATAATGTGGTGTTTTCCCATTCAGGAATTGTTTAAATTCCAAATATGCCTCTCGCAAATATTTCATCGAATTGAAATTCTCTTGATCGATTTGCGATAGGATCCGCTCTTTTGAGATTTCATCCATCTGGATATGTGTTGAGCCTGGAATGTTCGCAAAGTCTGTGGATACAGCTACTTTCAAGCTTTCTTTGTCATAAAAACGGCTGCCGTTTAAGGCGATGGCTATCAGGAACGTTCGTTTATGATTACCAATGAAATCAAGCACGGTCAAAAAGGATTTCCCCTCATGCCTTCTCAGTCCCCGTCCAAGTTGTTGGATGAAAATAATCGGGGAATTCGTAGGCCGAAGCATCAATACTTGATTGACAGATGGTAAATCAACACCTTCATTAAAAATATCTACAGTGAAAATTACCTCGAGTGGATCTTTGTCATCTTCTAAACGATTCATCGTCTGTTCACGAACTTCTGCCGAGTCACTTCCTGAGAGATGAGTACTCAAAATGCCACGATGATTGAACTCATCGGTCATATATTTGGCATGTTCAATACTTGCACAAAAACCTAAGCACTTTCTTAATTCCCCATCATGACCATAAAACAACATTTGCTCAATGATATAATCGACACGTTCGTGTACTTTGAGTCGCTTCGTCACTTCCTCGATATCATCAATATCCACATCGGATAAATCCACAGCATCAATGTCTGTAATCCCAAAATAATGAAACGGAATGATTAATTCATCATCTAAGGCTTCGTGCAAGCGAACTTCCACGGCTACATTATGATCAAACAACTCGAAGACGCTTTGTGAGTCACTACGCTCTGGTGTTGCCGTCATGCCCAACATAAATTTCGGCTTAAAATAATTCATTACTTCTCGATAAGTCTGGGCTGCGGCGTGGTGGGCCTCATCTACGATGATATAGTCAAATTCGTCCGGTCGAAATCGATGGTAATGCCCTTTCACCGTTTGGATTGTAGCGAAAAGGTAATCGGCCTCGATGTTTTTTTCAGTACCTGTAAATAGTCCACATTGTTTATCCTTGTTATTTGGAATCAAGTGTTGGAACGTTTCCATTGCTTTTCGCATGATTTCACCACGATGAACAAGAAATAATAGCCGCTTCGGTTCAAATTCTTTTACATCAAAGGCGGACATATAGGTTTTCCCAGTTCCTGTAGCTGCTATCACCAATGCACGATCTTCTCCATAGGAACGAATTCGCTCGAGGTTTTCCCTAGCCCTTTTTTGCATTCGGTTAGGGGTGATGTAATCCTCTCTTTCAAAAATGAGTGTCGGTGTATCCTCTTTCTTCGGGAGATCCCGAATAAAATCCGCATACTCTTTTAAGAGATTTTCCGAAGCTTCTCTGCTATCTTGCCATAATCGGTCAAATTCATGACGAACATTTTCTATGAAATCACCGTTAGGTTTTGAAATGATCTCAACATTCCATTCAATATTACTTTTTAGTGCACTTTGTGTAAGGTTCGATGAGCCAATGATGACTTTATAATAATCATCATATTCGAAAATATACACTTTCGTATGAAATCCGATTTCTTTATCCGTGACAAAGATTTTCAGATCCAAATGATCGAATTCCTTTATTTTATGTAATGCTTTCGGTTCGGTGAAATTTAGATAGGTCGAAGTAATAATTCGCCCTTTAATCCCCCGTTCTTTTGCTTCTTGAAGAGGCTCTAAAAGTAATTGAAGACCACTAAAATTGATGAAAGCCACACTGAAATAAAAACTTTTACATGTTCTCATCGAACTGACCAATTCATTCAACATGTTCACTGGGCCTTCATTGATGATAAGTTTCTGATCATCCGTCATCTTTCTCACCTAATTTCCGTCAAATGATCTCAATGTATTTCGATTTTGGATTTTCCGGTAGTAATGGGATGGTTTGACCGCTACTATGGCGTACTTCAAATTGACAATCTGAGCTATTCAAAATGACTTTTCCTTGGAAATTCAGATTTACTATCCTCACTTCGTCACCCACTGCAATTTCACGATCATGGCAATCATACAATCCGATTTTGTCCCCCAATTCAAACACCACCTTAGTTGTATTTTACTGGTATTGGTAACGAATATCCACTCATTCATACGATTCATCACTCATAATCCACAAATTTCATTCTACCCTCACCCCTGTCACTCACTGTCACCGACCATCAGTTCGATATCAGGGTATAAAAAAAGATGCCTCAGTCTCCTGAAACATCTTAAACCGTTTTCGTTTTCAGTTCGATTTGCTTTAAACTCTCTTGTCCATTCATAATTCACACATTGCAGCATTAATCCATTTAACGCCACCTCTTCATCCTCTGTACCGACTTGCCTGAATCCGTTTCTCTCCAGGACTCTCTGTGAGGGGATGTTGTTCGTTGTCGTTTTGGCGAACAGACGGTTCAGATGGCTTTTTCGATGAGAAGCGCCAGTGCTTTATTTGCAATGCCTTTGCCAATATGCTTTTCCCCTACACGGTAGCCTGCGTGACCGCTTTTAAGTAATGGATCGAGATCCACCAGGCTCATTCTCCCAAGGATTTCACCTTCTGGATTCATGATGAGAAAAAACAAGGATTCACCTGTTTCCTGTTCATTTGGCTTGTTGATCTTATTTTGCAATTATAATTCCAGATACAATTTTTTCGTTTTGAGCACATGTCCGAACAATTCATCATCATATTCCTCACTGAGCCGAAACCCTTGAGCCTCATAAAAAGCGAGCCCTCCATGATTTTCACTCTCCACTTCCACGTGGATGATCGATACATCGGGAAGTTCCTTGAAGCCTTCTCCGAGCAGTGCACTCCCGATCCCTTTTCCCTGTGCTCTTGGATCGATGTACAATGCCCCCAGCATCGCTTCTTTGCCTTTTGAGAAAAGGTTGGCAAAACCCACCGGTTTCCCGTCTTTTTCCGCAAGGAGCAGAACAGAATAATGGACTCTCCTCTCCATGTTTTCGTCAGAATACGCCTGCTCGATAAACCGGTCCTGCACGTATCTTGGGATAATGCCTTCATAGGTATGATGCCAGGTTTTCTTTGCAATATGCTGAATGTCTTCAATATCAGCTGTTGTCGCTTTTCGAATATTTGTTTCGTTTTGCACACAATTCCCCCCAGAAAAACTTTCCTCTATTTTACAACCATTCCTTTAAAAAAGAAATCGTTGTTTATCAGTTATTACCCCCGCTGCACGACCTTCATACGCAGCCCGTCTTTAATCCGAAGCGAAACCAGCGGATCCGGTTTCACGGTGTCCTCACCGATCAGTTCAAAGCGGACCGATCGTCCAATGACTGCCAGTAAGATCGCCGCCTCCATCATCGCGAAGCGGTAGCCGATGCAGCTTCTGGAGCCTCCGCCGAAGGGGACGTAGGCGAATGGCGGAATCTGTTTTTCGGCCTCGGGTTCGAATCGTTCCGGTCTGAAGGTTTCCGGGTCTTCGAAGGCATCAGGGTCCCGGTGGATGGCGTAGGTGGCCATCATGAAAATGGTGCCTTCTTCGTACTCTTCGCCCTGCAGGGTGACGGGTTCGTCCGCTTCCCGGTAGATGATCCAGGCAGGTGGATAGAGTCTGAGGGTTTCTTTGATGATCTGTGTTGTATAAGGCATTTCCCGGCTTTTTGTGAAGGGATCCGCTGTGATGTCATCCATCGCGTCAATTTCTTCGTGGAACTTCGCCTCTGCTTCAGGGTTCTTTGCCAGCAGATAGAAGACCCAGGTCAAAAGATTGGCGGTGGTCTCATGTCCGGCGAGGAGCATGGTCATCATCTGATCCCGGAGTTCCTGATCGGTGACTTTGTCTCCTTCAGGTGTAGCCACGGCGTCCATGAGGAGCCCCACCATGGTTTCTTTGTAGGCTTCGGGATTGGCCCGGGCTTCTTTCAGAATCCCGTAGACCTCCGTTTCAAGGGTTTTGATGGCCCGTTTGTGGGCAATGTTGCCTTTCGTCGGAACGCTCATCGGAAGCAGCACCGGCAAAAAGATGCTTTTGGCGGTTTCCTGGATGGTGACGTCCACCGCCTTGGCAAGGGCTTTTTTCCGTTTTCCCGGGTCTGTCGCGAACATGACTTTGGAAATGATCGACAGGGTCAGTTGCATCATTTCGTCATCAATCCGGCAGGTGTCTTTTTGTTGAAGCCCAGTGACGGTATCTCCTGCATCAGCCGCCATGATGCCGGCATAGTTTTTCAGGCGTTCTTTGTAGAACACCGGCTGGGTGTAGGCTTTTTGCATTTTATGTGCGGTTTTCTCCGTGGTGAGGAGCCCGTCCCCGATGGTACGGGTCAGTACTTTCGTCGGACGTCCTTTTCGAAAAGAAGCATCCTTTGTAACGAGGATCTCCTGCAGGTGGGCCGGGTTGTTGATGACAAATGTGGGCATTACTCCCGTATTCAAGGGAACCACCTTTCCCATTTCGCGCATACGCAGAAAGAAATCAAGCGGATCACGCCGGAAATCCAAATAATTTGTCACCCGTTCGGTGAATTTAATTTTTGTTATCGCCATGGCTATCTCTCCTCATCAGACTGTTTCTTCCATTGTATAACGATTGATGAAGAGATGCATAATGGAATGAATTGGCGTTTTGGTTTTTACTGATGAACGGGCAGGGGTGCCTGTTTGAGAACCGGGATCATTCTTGCGGCTGCCTGTCTTGCTCCGGCGATATTGCGGGCAGTGGGGCCGAGTTCAAGTTCAGCAAGGGCGCCCGTCAGATAAATGCCGTCATGCCAGGAGAGGTTCTGATCCACCACTGGTGTGCCGCACGGGGCATAAGGAAGATCAAAATCGTCTCCATAGATTTTGAGCCAGTCCGGGATTGGGCATTCCTGTCTGTAGCCGGTCGCGAGGATGACCGTCCTGGCATGAAGGGTATCGCCGGATTGCAGATGAAGCAGCATATGGCCATGGTTTACGGTTGTGCCGTCGACTTCGTCCTGACAGAGATGCAGGTTTCCTTTTGCTTCTTCACTGACCAGTGCGCGTTTGATCTCCGGCGGCACAGAGCCCCGGTATCTGGCCATTCGTATCGTCTGCCGCCTTCGCTGATTGTCTTTCAGCTGACTGAACCCGTTCATGTATTTCGGTCCGAGCCAGCCGGGATCACTGTCAAAATCATGCGTCCGAAGGGAATGCCTGGTGAGCAGCGTGACCTGTCCCGGGTACTCTTTTGAAAGCTTTAATGCAGTGTGTGCTGCGGTGATCCCGCCACCTGTAATGACGATTGGCGCTTCACTGTCTCTTGTCACATCCTCCGCTTCATGAAACACGTGCTCCACATGTCCGCCGGCGTCTTGTAGTCCACAGGCCCACTCCGGCCAGGCAACCATTTCATTCATCCCTGTTGCAACGATCACTTGCCGGGCTGTCGTCGTCTCACCTGAGGCGAGTGTCACATGAAGCAGATCGTCTGAGTCTCTGGTGAGTCCGCTGACACTACCCTGATGATGCAAGGCAGCCAGTCCCGTTTCCTCAATCAGCGCCTGACAGTGCTCGTGAAACAGATCCAGAGACGGCCGTTTGTATCTGCCTAAGAAATCTGTTCCGTCCTGATCGTTTGAGAACTTCCGGAGACTGAAAGGATCCAGATCCAGATGATGAACGGACGGGGAGCGCAGATAGCGCATGCCGATGCGCGTCGTGTTTGTTTTCCACCTTGAAATCAATGACTCATTCGGGTCGACAATCCGCAGATCGTCCTGACGGAGTGTTCCGGATTTGAGGATTTGAACCCCCAGTAACGTGCCGTGAATACCGCCTCCAATGATGAGGCAGGTGCCAGGGTTTGTCTTCATAAGATCAGCCTCCTTCTTTCGTTTTCCCAGCGGTACGATGTTGGATCAAAAAAACCTGCCGGCGAAGGGGGATCGCCAGACAGGTCCAATGGATGGTTACCAGCTTGCTTTTCGGACACCGGGAATCTGCCCTTTATGCGCCAGATCCCGGAATTTGATCCGCGACAGTTCGAACTTACGAAGTACTCCGCGCGGGCGCCCGGTGACTCTGCACCTGCGGGTCAGTCTTGAAGGGGCTGAGTCTCTTGGCAGTTTCGCAAGGGCTGCATAATCCCCTTTTTCTTTGAGTTCCCGGCGTTTGTCTGCATATTTAGCAACCAGTGCCTCCCGTTGTCTTTCTTTTGCGACTTTTGATTTTTTCGCCATCAGTATGATGCTCCTCTCTCTTCGTCGTTCTCATGATTCCTGTCGTTGGTGAACGACAGATAATAGAATTTCGTTCGATTTGCGGCTTCCTCGCCGCGATACAGTACCATCAGTTCCGTCATATCCTGGAAACGGCAGGCTTTTGCACGAAGAAGCACCTCTTCGTGGATCGTCTCTTCAAGTTCCTGCATCATGGTGTACATATCATCTGCAGACTGACCGAAGCGAACGGCCACCTGTTCGAACGGCCGATGATCGATCATCAGCTGCAACAGTTCCGTTTCATCGCAGGCCGCTTCCACCAGCTCATTTTCCAGCGTTTCATAAGCAATGATCCGTCCCCGCTCGGGTTCCGGCAGAGATTGAATCACCTGTTTCCGAAAAAAATCGTACTGTGCCGCTTGCATGATGCCACCTCCGGCCGTTTTTAAATCGTAACGATTACGATTAATACCAGTAAAACATATCTCGTTTATTTTGTAAACCGCAACCATTACGATTTTCAAAAATCTTGATTCCGGCACTTTGCTGTGGTATGTTTTAGATCGTAATTATTCTGATTTAGGAGTGTGTCATCATGACTGAACAACGAATCCCTGTGACGGTGTTGAGCGGCTATTTAGGTGCCGGCAAGACGTCCTTACTGAACCATTTACTCAGTGAAACGAACATTCAAAATACCGCTGTCATCGTCAATGATATGAGTGAAATCAACATTGACGCCCTGGACGTGAAAAACAGAACCGTCCACCGCACGGACGATCAACTCATCGAAATGTCCAACGGCTGCATCTGCTGTACGTTACGGGAAGATCTGCTGCAGGAAGTACAACAAATCGCTGAACAAGGCGGCATTGACTATATTCTGATTGAATCCAGCGGTATCTCGGAGCCCGTACCCGTCGCTCAGACCTTCACCTTGATCGATGAAGAAATGGGCATCGACCTCTCCGCATTATGCCAGTTGGATACAATGGTCACTGTTGTCGATTGCCAGCGCTTCTGGCATGACTATGGCTCCGGGGAGTCTCTTGCAGAAAGAGGCCAGGAAGCGGATGAGAATGACATCCGGGACATCAGTGACTTACTGGCAGATCAAATTGAATTTTGTGACGTGCTGGTTCTCAATAAGGCGGACGCCATTTCAAAAGAAGCCCTCCATTCCATGAAAGCTGTCATGAAGCGCCTTCAGCCTGAAGCAAAGATCATTGAAACGAATTATGGACGGATTTCACCTGAAGAAGTACTCCATACCGGCTCCTTTGATTATGAAAAAGCGAGCCTGTCTGCCGGCTGGCTGAAAGAGCTGGAAGCAGAAGAACATACGCCGGAGACGGAGGAATACGGGATTTCCTCCTTTGTCTACAGACGGACGCGCCCCTTTCATTCCGAACGCTTCATGGCCTGGGGCGAAGCGATTCCTGAAGCAGTGATCCGCTCCAAAGGCATTGCCTGGTGCGCCACCCGAAACGATGTTGCCCTACTTTACTCCCAGGCAGGTCCTTCTGCTTCACTGGATCCGGTTTCGTTTTGGGTAGCCTCTACGTCAGCAGAGAACATTCAGGAATATCTTGCGGAAGAACCCGGCGCCCGGGATGAATGGGATGATGAATTTGGCGATCGGAAAACGGAACTGGTGTTTATCGGCCAGAACATCGACCGGGAAGCCCTTGAGGCCGAACTCGATGAGTGCCTGCTCACGGACGAGGAAATGGCTGGGGATTGGGGCCGTTTTACCGATCCGTTTCCATGGGAGACGTGAATTCTTGTGAGGGTGTAAGAGTTGATCGTACTCCAGCATCAATTATGCTAGTATTTAAGTAATCACAAAAACAGGAGGCGACACACCATGACCGTAAACGCCATTTTGACGTCTCTCTTTATGTGCTCGGCAGATGATGCCTGTGAAGTGTCACTTGAAAAAGACCCTGAATTTATTGTGGACCTGAGAGCAGAAGCTGATGTACCCGTATCCGGAGCTATGTCCCGTTTTGGCACAAAATCATTTGCTCTGGTGAACGGTGGGCCCACTTCGCCTGAGGAACTGAAGCGGGCCATTGTATTTGTCAGCGGACAACTCGAATATGGCAACCGGGTTGTTCTGCATTGACAGGGAGGAAAAAGCCGCACCGGGAGTGTGGCCGCAGGGGTCCTTCTTGAACTGAATCTCGTTGCATCCGTTGAAGACGCACAACAGGAAATTCTCAAGTTCCAGCCCATTGCACTGATTCAGGACGAAGCCAAAGGTGTTCTGGCCAGTCTGTACGAAACCCGGCAGTCATCGTAACTGCCGGGCATTTTGTATGCTTATTTTTAGATCCCTTTATTGATATCAAAACTTACGATAAACAACAACTGATGTATGCGGGAGGGAAACTGATGAAAAACTGGCTTGAAATATTCCTGATTTCACTGCGACTGGGCTTGACGTCATTTGGCGGTCCCGTTGCACATCTTGGTTATTTTCATGAAGAGTACGTGAAACGAAGGGCCTGGCTCACGGAGAAACAGTATGCAGATCTCGTGGCGTTATGTCAGTTCCTGCCTGGACCTGCATCGAGTCAGGTCGGGATCGGCATCGGCATGGTCCGCGGCGGTGTTGTCGGCGGTTTCATCTCGTTTACCGGTTTTACCATGCCATCTGTTCTTTTACTGATGGCCGTTGCTGTCGGATTTCAGCAGCAGGGACTCATAGAACTGGGTATCATCGACGGTCTGAAGATCGTTGCCGTCGCCGTTGTCGCTCACGCCCTGCTCGGCATGGGCCGAAATCTGGCTCCGGACAAAGAGCGGGCAACCATCGCTGTCCTGGCTTTTACATCCGTCCTCCTGGTCCCTTCCGTCTGGATTCAGGTTGTCGTCATTCTGACAGCAGGCCTCCTCGGCTGGCGTTTGTACCGAAACGAAAATCTCCCAAAAGCTGAAGGCCTCCCTTTGAAGCTGCCATTAAAACTATCTGTGGTGATGCTTGGGTTGTTTGGCGGATTACTGGCTTTACTGCCGGTTTTGCGGGCCATGACAGATCATTTACATATCCAGCTGGCGGACAGCTTTTACCGGGCAGGTGCTCTGGTGTTTGGGGGCGGCCATGTGGTACTTCCCTTGTTGGAGCGTGAAATTGTCCCGGCCGGCTTGATGAGTGAGTCGCAGTTTCTGGCCGGGTACGGTGCGGCCCAGGCGGTTCCTGGGCCATTGTTCACCTTTGCCAGTTACCTCGGGATGGTCATTGACGGCGTGCCTGGTGCTGTGACTGCAACGGCAGCTGTCTTCCTGCCGGCTTTTTTGCTGCTTCTGGGTGTCTTGCCGATCTGGCTGAAGATCCAGCAGATCCCTGCCATGCTGGCGGCCGTCACCGGTGTAAATGCGGCAGTGGTCGGGATTCTCGCCGCTGCCTTATACAGTCCGGTCTTTACTTCTGCCATTCTCGAAGCCAGGGACATGGCTTTTGCGGGGCTGTTGTTCATGATTCTCGTCTATTGGAAGCGTCCCGCGTGGGTTGCCGTGATTCTCGGCATTCTGGGTGGACTGTTGTTCTACGGTGGTTGAATCATTTAAGGGCTTTCGCTGTTTTTCTGCCACTGAAAACCGGAATTTGGGTCTCAGTGGCAGATCTCAAGCTGATTTCTGCCACTCAGAAGCTGAATGAGCGTCAGCGGCAGGAATTTCACCGCAATATACTTTTATTGGAAAATCAAACTGCCACCGAAAGATAAAATCGAATCGAGTGGCAGGATTGTCGACCGTCTTTGCCACTGGATCGCTAAATGCCCTTGAGTGGCAGTATTTAGAATCACTAAATCCATCACGTCTGCCACTCAATCCAAAATCCTTACCAAGTGGCATATTTTCCTGAGAGCCCTGCCACTCGAAACTGAAAAACTGAATTGAGTGGCAGTCTTTCTCTAAAATGAAAAGCCGGTTTCTGTATGAACTACAGAAAACGGCTTTTTTTCGGATCATTTTTTCATTTTGTACCAGGCTGCAGCTGCGTCCACTTCTTCCCGGGTTAACTGATGACCGTTGTTTTCCCAATGAAGCGTCACGTCCGCATTCGCCTCTTGCAGCAGGTGATGAAGATCTTCGGATTCCTGCGCCGGACAGATCGGGTCGTTTTCGCCGGCTGCGATAAAGACCGGGGTACCGGTTAAGTCCGGCAGTTCAATGCCCCGTCTTGGTACCATCGGGTGATGCAGGATGGCTCCCTGGAGTGCATCTTTGTAATGAAACAGCAGACTGCCGGCAATATTCGCACCGTTGGAATATCCCACGGCCACGAGATTGCCCCGATCGAATCCGTAGTCGTTCGCGGCCTTGTCAAGAAAATCGTTCAATTCCTTCGTCCGGAAAATCAGATCTTCTTCGTCAAAGACCCCTTCAGCCAGTCGTCTGAAAAACCGGGGCATACCGTTTTCCAGAATATTTCCCCGGATGCTTAAAACAGAGGCTTCCGGATCAATGATGTCCGCCAGGGGCATCAGATCATTCTCCGTTCCCCCTGTCCCGTGAAGAAGCACCAGTGTCGGACGTTTTGGGTTGGACCCTTTTTTGAATACATGTTTCATGAGTGATTCGCTCCTTTTACAAATTAAAATTTGGCAGCGTCTGTTCAATCGTCTCCCGCTGCGATTCAAATTGTGGTGGCAGCTTCAGTTCACTGCCCATCTTATCCTTCGATTCGTCAATGGCAAACCCCGGAGAATCCGTCGCAATTTCAAAGAGGATTTCTCCTTTTTCACGGAAATAAATGGCGTTGAAGTAGTTTCGGTCCCGAACCGGCGTCACCTTGTAACCATGGCCCTCCACGTATTGTTTCCAGTCCAGCTGATCCGTATCATCCACTGCACGCCAGGCGATGTGGTGCACCGTTCCCACGCCCATCCGCCCTCTCGGCATGGCTGCAGTCCTGACATCAATGAGATTGCCGATGGTTCCGGGAGCCTTAAAGCGGATGAGGTCATTTTCCTGACCGATCCGTTTCAGTCCCATGGTGTTTTCAAGGGCATTTACTGTGTCTTCAGGACTGGTGGAATACAAAACCGCTCCGCCAAACCCGATAATGGCCATGTCTTCGCCCAATTTTCCTTGAAGATGGTTTTTCACCCTCTCTGCTTCTCTTTCCACCAGTTCCAATTTTAAACCATGCGGATCATTAAAACGCAGGTACGTTTCGCCAAAACGTTCCGAACGGGCCCAGGCAATACCGTGTTCCTCCAGGCGCTCCTGCCATTTCATCAGGGAACCCTCCGGAATGATATAAGTTGTGGCGCCTGCCTGTCCACCTCCGATTCGTCCCTGGTGGGCTTTGGGCCAGGGGAAGAAGGTGATAATCGTTCCAGGATCACCGGATTCATTGCCAAAATAAAGATGATAGGTGCCAGGATCATCAAAATTGACCGTCTTTTTCACAAGCCGCAAGCCTAAAACGCCGGCATAAAAATCGGCGTTCTCCTGCGGGTGACCAACGATGGTTGAAATATGATGAATGCCCTGAGTTTGTTTGGTCATGATACACCGCTCCTTTAAGACAAACGATTTTATTTCGAATTCGAGATGTATAGTTATTCAGAAGAACTTAGCATTCTGCCAAGTCCATAGGATCGAACGATTTTTCAGTTATTTATTTCGAATTCGAGATAATTATATTCCAATCTTTTCATCTTGTCAAGATGACTGATTCGGTTGGATCAGGCTTACTATGAGTAATAACCATCGACTTTCTTCAATGCCTCTATCATGATTTTCAGAAAAAGGACTCTAAAATGCCAAGTACAAAGAAACTGAAAATCAATATCGGTAAAAAGATTTGATCAGTTGTTTTACGGTTTTCCACTTGCTCTCTTTTCATCACTAATAACCGAATTAAAAAAAGAAAGGAAACAATAAAATAGGTGATAAATAATGGTATATCCAATACAGCAATGAGTATGATCATCAGTATTGCAGGCACAATATAGAAAAGATGCATCCGTTTCAAAAAGCCCCACTCCTTTTATGATTCTTTTCCAAGTTAATTAATCCCATTATATCCAAAAAAAAAATACAACCAGCAATTTTAAAAATGAACAACAAAACAGTTTTCATCCGTCACAGATGAAAACTGTTTTCTATTCAGATCATTATTCACTTTTCAGTTCTTCTTTGTGCTGATCGGACACCCGCTCCAATGCAAATTTGTAGCCGTCGTTGCCATAGTTGATGCAACGTTTCACCCTTGAGATCGTTGCCGTTGAGGCACCGGTATCCCGTTCGATCCGCTGGTACGTGTCTCCACCCATCAGCATGCGGGCTACTTCCAGGCGCTGTGCAAGGGACTGAATTTCGTTCATCGTGCACAGATCATCGAAGAACTGATAACATTCCTCCACATCCTTCAGATTCAAGATCGCTTCAAACAGTTGATCCAATTCTTTTCCGCGAAGCTTATCAATTTGCATATCTGGATAGTCACCCTTTCTTAAGTCATTCTGAGTTGATTGTTACATGGGCGTCGATCCCTCCGCCGCCCGATTGCACGAAGTTAATGAATGTCTGTCCCGGCAAAAACGACAGTGGTTCCCCGTCGAGATACGGTAAAATCACCCCATCCACGTTCTGCCATTCTGCACGGATTGCCACACCGTCCTGTAGCAGATACGCAGGACCGCCGGATTCAATATTAATATCCCGCCTGCCTACGTCATCAATCACCCGATGATCTGCTTCCACGATAAAGACATTCCTTGGCGTTACAGGTTCACCGGTTTCCAGATCGTTCATCTGTTCACCACCCGCAAAGCGGATATACCCCCCTGCAGCTTCATCGTACGAATACTCAATATTGTTCAGACTGCTGCCGTAACTTACATGAACGTATGCAGCTGCTTCACCGTCCGCTTCCGGTTCTTCCGAAAAAGGCAGATCCGGGGTATCCCGGTCTTCGAGCTCGTAGCCCATATCTGCAGCTGCCCCTGTCAGACCTTCATAGGACGTATAGAGGTTGTGCGGTGCACTGCGCTGATTCCATCTTTCCAGAAAGCGTCCGTCATAGGTCAGTCCGTTGACAAACGCCACTTCCCCACGAGCCATCATTGAAAATGCATCCGGACTCCCGCCGGCGGATGTGTACACGGCATCGTAGCCGTTATTCAAGCGGATGTAATAGTCTCTTGCACTCCTTACAGGCCCGATTCGCTCCGGTTCCTGGCTGTGGTAAAATGCCAAAAGACGGGTAATGTTTCCTTCGGATAACACTTCGTATACCACATCGGCCATATAAAGACCCGATTGCGGGCGGGCATTGTTGCTGTTTTCGATCATCACGCCCTGTACGCGGTGATTCACAGATTCATCGGTTCCGATGCCGGTCAGCGGATATTTATGGTCATAGTCTGACTCGGGTTCTCCCCATTCAGGTACCGGCATCTCTTTCACCCGTTCGGTTTTTTCAACCGCCTCCTGAACAGCTAATGCTTCATTATCATTGCCGCATGCGGCAACGGTAGCCATTAAGATCATGACAAGGAGGATCCATAGCCACTTTTTCATCACGCCACCCCGTTCACGTTATCTTTTATCTCTATCCAATACTTTCACACGTTACCATTTTACCGCATAATCGAAGGAAAGAGTACCCTTTTCTTCTTCACGTCAAAAATCCCCCGTTGGGTGACACGTACATAAGGCAGATGAGTGGACGAGAAAAATAACAGGCTGTAAATCGGGTCATTGAACTTATACCCCCGCTCCTTCAGAACTTCACGGAGCTGTTTTTCCTCTGCCATGAGGCCACCGTCAATCGCCTTATCCGACAGCACACCACTGATGACCAGCGGCACCCTGGCTGCCGGTCCGTCCCGGTCCATGACGACAATGCCGCCACCCATCTGTTTCATTTCCTGAAAGGCATCAAGAAGTCCTTGCTTACTCTTGCCGATCAGAATAATATCACCGGTCCCGGAGAACGAACTCGCCATCCCGTAAATATCAGTGGCGAACCCTTTGATGAGGGTGCTGACAATCCATTTCCCGTGACGGTCTGCGAAAATCATAAACATTTCATCCGATTGCTCCGGCAGTTCTTCAAATGTCAGGTTAAAGCCGATCCGGTATGGCTTCATGATCACCTCGTTGATCATCTCCACCCCAACCGGCATGGAAAAGTGAAAGTCTTTATAGGAAAGCTCCCATTCGATTTCCTGCGGCGTGAATCCGTACGATGCCCAGTCAAAATCAATCTCCGGGTAACAGGGGACATTATTCTTTCTGACCCAGGTCCCTTTTGCCATGACATCAACCGGCCTCGGATTCTCAGTATCCTCAAGAATATTCAGGTTCGCCAGCCGGCCGGGTGCGATCATGCCGATCACGTCGTCCATATAAAAATGCCTCGCTACGTTCACCGTGCACATGTTGATGGCTTCAATCATCGGTACACCTTCCGCCACCGCCAGCTCAATCAGGTGGTCCATCATGCCATTCTCAAGAAAATGCGGCGGGGATCCGTCCGTATTCATCATCAGATGATCATAGTGAGTCAACCCGAGCTCATGAAGTTCCCGAATGATCTTCGGCAGATCCGGGCGAATGGAAGAGTGCCGGATCGACGCTGTCATACCGACATCGAGACGCTTGAGAATATCTTCGCCGCTCATGGCTTCATGATCGCCATTCACACCGAGAATGGCCATCTGGGCGAGCGTCTTTTCCCCTGCTCCGGGAAGATGCCCTTCTATCGGCTTCTTGACGTCTTTCGTCTTCAACATCCAGTGAAGCATCTGATCGTTACCTTTGAGCACAGAGGGCCAGTCCGTCAACTCACCGCCCTGCACGACATAGGGATGATCCAGCCACGCTTTCATATTCGAATGCAAGAACAGATTGTGATCATTGATCAGTTCGGTCTGACCATCATAGCGTGCCCACCAGAGAAGCGTCGCAGGCTGGGACGTCTGTAAATCTTCAATCAGCCGTAACGCATTGTCATTTGTCAGATGAAAAATAAACGGCATATTGTCGTTGATCAATGTCGTCGTCCCACGCTCTGCTGCGTACTTGGCAAGCGTCAAAGGGTTATAAAGCTGGAACGGATGTGCATGATGTTCGATATAGCCTGGCACGACCGCTTTCCCTTTCAGGTCAATGATCGTCACGTTGTCAGTGTTTTCAGGCATACTGGTGCCTGTATAAATGATCCGGTCTTTATGAATCCAGATATTCCCTTCCTGCCAGATCTTTCGGAAGCTGTTTAAGTATTTGCCGCCAGTCAGTACCGTGGTTGGCGCTTTTTTCCCCTGCACCACTGCCAACTGATCCCTGATTTCTTTTTTATTCCAATAATGTGAGAAGCCTCTGACCATTGTTATCACCGCTCGCTGCTAGAATGTCCTGTAAAACCGGTTAAGTAACCGCTTTCAACATCGTAACATATTCACACTTTACATGGGTAAAGAATTGCGAACTTTTTTAACAGACTTTTTTGCCTGACCGTTGTGCAAGTTGACAAAAAAGGCTGTATACAGACGAGAACACCCTCAGCCTGGGCCGAAGGTGTTCTGCTATGGCGTGGGTTTACGAAATCGCTTCTTCCCCGTCTGCCGGGAATGTGGCTGTTTCCTCCACCAGTGCCTCGAAGACTTTTTCGAGTGTATCGCGAATCACCTTCAGCCTGGCCTGTTGTTCCTCGCTCATGACAAGCGGTCCATCTTGCGTTTGCGGCAGATACAGCCGGCGGTTAATCTCCAGCTGAATCCACGGAATCGGGCCTGCGGTGCCGTGCCGGCGGGTCATGTACCCTCCGGAGAAGGGTTGATTCATCGTGACGAACGGCGTCATGCCTGGGTCTTTGATCCATTCTTTTATGAGATCGCCAAAATGCTCTTCAAGGAGCCGTTTCAGTGTCTGCATCATCTCGACCGGTGCCGTGATGGGTTCATTGACGAACCCGCCACTCTCGGAGCCCCGGTTGCCGATACAGAATAACGGCCGCTGTTCAAAGAGGTGCGTGCCTTTCACCGGACCGATATCAAGCATGGAGTGTCCGTCGATCCCGAGGATGGCCCCTGATGTCCGGGACACCTCAGCGACCCGCTCATGATAGGGATCATAATGGGCTTGTATCATCTGATCCGCTTCCTCAGGGGTCAGTCCTTCGGGGTCTGCCCATACCTGCTGTCCATCGACAGAGAGGGTCTTGACGATCCCATCCGGATTCGCAGGGGGCAGATCGCCTTTTTCACGATTCAAATCCACCACCAATCTGGACACATCGGTCTCAATGAATGCCGCGGCCACATCTTTGAAGTCAAACAGTTCCCTCGTCCACGTATCACTGTCGAGCAGCACAGCCTGTTCATCCAGCAGCAGTTTTTCCTGCAGCTCTTCGGGAATCGCTGTTCCGCCATGGGGGACAGATATCACGATCGGCAGTTTTTCCTCTTTCATAGCCATCACTCTCCTTCAAGATGCAGAGCCAGTAACAATGTCCGCTGAGCCAGTTCACGGCGGTGAAGGGCTTCGTTCGGTGTAAACAGGTCTTTACTTGCCGGTGCAAATCCGCAGATTGCCGGGATGTCCTTCGGTACAATGCCCGCAGCGCTCGGCAACAGACTGGATTCCGTCCCATAAGGAATATTCCAGGACTCACTGAGTTCATGGAGGCGGTCTCTGAGCGGATGATTCTTTTTCCGGCTCATCGGCTTGCGGTCAACGATTTCTTCCACATACGTCCGGATCGATGTCCCGTTACTGTTGAACGTCTCCCGAAGCTGTTTCTCCGCCTGTCGGGCCAGTTCAGGATCAATATACGTGATGGAGAATGTTGCCACCACCCGGTGCGGCATCAGTACGCTGTAGCGTTCACTCTTTACATCCTGCATGGCCACGGCAAGTTTCTTGCGGCGGTTGGAGAGGGATTGCAGTTCGTCTGCCCGTTTGATGAAATACGTGAGGACATCCGGGTCACGGGTGGATTTCCCCATGCGGACAGGGTCCCCTTCCACAATGACATTAAACTGTTTGAATCCCCGGCGCTGATCAACGATTTTTCCTTCCATGAAGCCAGGCTGAAGCACGATCACTTCCCCGGCGTGTTCAACAGCCTGTTCAAAGGCGGCCGTACTGTAGCGCATCCCTCTGCCTTCGTCGGCATAGAAGAAGACACCAATTTTCCGGGGCGAGAGTTTTTTCGTATCCTTCAAGGCTGTCAGGGCGTGAAACATCGTCGTTAACCCCCCGCGACTTGAGGCCACGCCTTCGCCGTAGATCCATTCCTGCTCTGTGCGGTAAGGAACCGGATAGCCGGTGCGGTCGCCCGGGACGTCAATCGGAACCACCAGCAGTGTACCGTCTTTAAAACCCTTCTTAGTTTCCCATGTCCAGGCTGAACGGCCATTTGTGTATTGTTTGTTCAACTGAAGACCGAGTTTTGCAGCCCGTTCTTCTATTTTTTTGCGGACTGAACTGAGACCTACCGGATCTTCTGTCCGGCTGGACATATTCGTCCACATCTTCAGGTCTTTCTCGAGTCCGGAGCGGTTCTTTGTGATTACTTCAAAGAGATCCATGCCTTTTTTCTCGCCGGATTCATCGGCACTGACGACGAACTGCGGTCCGAAATACCGTTCACTGGTCACTTCGACAATCCGGTTCATGATCTCCGCGTAGCTCATGCCAAGCGTCTGGGCAGCGTAGACGAAGGACCCATCCGCGCCCAATGAGGCCATGGAATTCACCTCGAGAATGTATGGATTTCCGTCTTTATCAATTCTGAAATCCACCCGTGCCGTATCAAAGCAGTTCAGGGCATGAAACGTATCAATGGCAAGCTTCTGGACTTTGGCGGTTAATTCATCGCCAAGCGGAGCCGGACATACTTTTTGGACACGGCTTCCCTGACCACTGGTTTTGTCTTCGTACGTATAAATCTGCGGACCCTCACCGAAGGTCAGTTCCACCGCCGGCAGTGCCTGCACCGGACTGTTTCCGAGCAGGCCGACATTGACTTCACGGCCTTCGATATATTCTTCCACAAGCGTCGGGGAATGAAAATTATCGTAAATGATTTTCACACCCTCACGCAGTTCTTCTTCGTTATGAACGATCTTCAGGCCGAACGAGACCGCTTCGTTTTTCGGTTTGACAATGAGTGGATAGGTCAACTCTGCGGTGATGGGTGAGTCCGGTTTTTCCAGTTCGGCGAACCGTGGTGTCGGAAGGCCTTTTTGCAGGAGAATCATCTTGGTGACAACCTTGTCAAGGGCCATGGCATGGGTCTCCGGACCGCTTCCTACGTAGGGGACCCCGATCATCTCAAGAATGCCCGGTACGTGCATGTACCTGCCTTTTCCCTGAATGCCGTAGCTCAGGTTGAAAACGAGCCCCGGCCGTTCACCGGAAATCACCGAAGGCATATACTCCTCCAGCTTTTGAATGATGTTCTTATCCCCTTCAAACGTCTTCACCTGATGGCCGAGGGTCTGGAGGCCGTCTTTGATTTTTTTGATCGTTTCAAGTCCGTATTTTTCACGGTTCGGTGTCCCGAACAAATTGATGACTGCCTGGCTTTCACGGTTATAAACGATTGCAATTTTCACAAGATCACCCTTTCAGAATATGTGCCGGTCCACCGGCCGTTCCGTCCCGGCGCGGATCTGCCACTCCGGTGAAGCTTTCACGCCATTTCACAGGGAGCTGCACACCCTGGACACAGCCGAGATAAAAACTGTATGCCCCGCGTTTCTTAATTTCAAACCCCGCAAGTTCCAGGGCATCGAGCGTTTCCTGCTTGAAACGCCGCTTCTCAATCAGGAGAGCCCCCGTATCTGAAGAGTGAAACCTCGGGGCGGCAATCGCTTCTTCCAGGGTCTCACCCTTATCCACCAGCCTCGTGATCACCTGGGCCAGTGCCGTGGAAATCCGCGCGCTGCCCGGGCTTCCCATCAGGTATTTCGGTTTGCCTTTCTCGAAAATCATCAATGGTGCCACGCTGCTCCACGGCCGGCCGCCAGGGAGGAGATAATACGGGTGGGCCGGGTCTTTGTATTCAAATGCACTCATGTAGTTATTGTAGAAAAAGCCGAGGCCATCAGCCATGGCTTTGCTGCCGAAGACAAGTTCCACGGACTGGGTAATGGCACAGCTGTTGCCGTCCTTATCCACGACCGATAAATGGGTAGTTTCCCCGGAGGTTGGCGGTGGTATGAACGTATCCACCAGCGCCCGGTCATAGATGCTGCGGATTCGCTTTGCTATCTCTTCCGCATAGCCCTTATCCACCAGCAAATTTGTGGTTGTCTGCAGGTAATGGTCCGGACTCATCGGCATGCGCTTTCTGTAATTGAGGGCAAAGCGAAAAGCCATCGCCAAAATGACAGCCCCCAGTGGCTCATCCGGGTCCAGTTCTTCAGGAGAAAACTGTTCCAGGGTATTGAGAATCTGAACGAGTACGCGGCCTGCTCCCGGTGGCGGATACGTGTAAATATCCAACCCCCGGTAGGTGCTGTGCAGGATATCCCGCTCAACCGGTACCGGAATCTGATGCATGTCCACATCGGTGATCATCCCGCCCCGTTTTTGCATATCCGTCACGATTCGTTCGCCAATTTCGCCGACGTAAAAATCCTGCCATCCGACTGTCGCGAGCCGCTGCAATGTATCTGCAAGTTCAGGCTGCTTCAGGGTATCACCTGCTTTGAGCGGTGATTTTTTGGCATCAAAGTAGTTTTTGACAATGCCGGCATCCTTGATCAGCTCATCTTTTTCTTTCTCGATCATTTGAGCGATCAACTCCGTAATCTCAAAACCTTCCCTTGCAGTGCGGATCGAAGGCGTTAGTGTCTCCCGTAACGTCAGTTCACCGTAGTAATCCTGTAAATAACCAAGTGCCGCCACCGTGGAGGGTACCGTCGTTGAGGCAAGCCCGAGCTTGATCGGTTTCTTCGGATTTTTCTTCGGATGCAGTGAGAAGGGGGCCCGGGATGAGCCATCCAGCGCAAACATCTTCTCCTGATTTTTGAAATAAACAAGTGCCATCGATTGTCCCCCGATGCCGGAAGCCTGAGGTTCAGACACACCCAGGCAAAATGCCGCGGCTACTGCCGCATCGACAGCATTACCTCCTTGTTCGAGGACCTCTACCGCAGCCTGCGTTGCCTGACTTGAAGCCGTGGATACCATGCCGAATTTGCCTTCCACCACCGAGACGTGCCGATCATTAATGACCATGAACTGCTCCCCCCTTACAATAACCATTTATATCTTTTTAAGGTTATAAATGTAAATTAAGTGTCTTATAAAACCCTTCCTTCGTCCTCAGAAGAGCAACAGTTGAAAGGGGTATTCTATTAGATTAAGTATAGAGGCGGTTTCCTTTTTGCACAACAAAAAGATTGCAAAAATCTGAAACATTTTTGCAATCTTTGGTTATTTCTGTCATTCAGCTGTCATGCCACACATGGGCTTTTCCTTTTTCCTTCGTGATGATCTCCATCGCCACCTGGGTTCCCTGCCCGGCAGCGATGATGCTTTGTGTCGGCACACCGGATAAGAGGCCTGCGACGTAGAGGTTGTCCACCCCGGTTTCCCCGTTCCACGAGCCACCTGTGACCCGTGAAATCTTGCCGCTTGGAACTGCCGGACTGACTTCCGTTTCAATACCGAGATCCTCTAACGGCTGAAGGTTCACGTTGGAAGCAACCACGAGATACGTTGACGTCAGCTTTTCACCGTTTCCACTGACCACACGGAATTTCCCGTCAACTTGTTCCGTTGCCGTCACCGCATAATCAGAGAGCACTGCCCCGAATTTCACTGCCTGCTCCCGCATCTTCGCGACAAGTGTTTCCCCTTCAATGCCTTCCGGAAAGCCCGGATAGTTATAAACTTTACTGATCGGCTTAATCTGCGATTTTCCGCTGTCAAACACGATCGTCGGCAGGCCGGCCTGCGCCGTGTAGATCGCTGCAGATAAACCGGCGATGCCGCCACCTATGATAATCACGTCCTGATCATTCATCCTGAACACCCCTTAGCGTATAATGGTCTATTCTACACGAAACCGGACTGCTTTTCACGGGTTACAATCATTTTGCAAACGTAACGATCTGTGCTATCGTTATCAGTAACAACAATTGAATCGAACGAACCGCTAGGGGTGCTTTAAAGCTGAGAGAGACTGCCGAGTCTTAACCCTGTCACCTGAACTGGCTAATACCAGCGGAGGGAAGTGGTGCTGACACATTTGGAATAACGGCCTTCACCGGCATTCCAATCATCTTAAACCGTCAACCACTCCTGACTGCCTGACAGTTCGGGGGTGGTTTTTTGTATTCATTGCGTTGAATTCAGAGTTTCGGAAAGGATGACTGCTTATGACATTCAGTGCACGATTACACGAAAAACTACAGCCCGTCTGGCGTCAGAATCACGAACACCCTTTTGTGAAAGGGCTTGGGAGCGGGGAGCTTGACGAAGAAAAATTCCGCTTTTTCATGGTACAGGATTATCTCTACCTCATTGAGTATGCCAAGCTGTTCGCCATCGGCGCTGTAAAAGCAACGGACGTTGACACGATGAGCAAATTTGCCGGCCTGTTGGACGGGACGATGAATACAGAGATGGAGCTCCACCGGCAGTATGCCAAAGAGTTCGGTATTTCACTTGAGGAGCTCGAGAATGCCGAGGCGAGCCCGGTGACGCTGGCGTATACCCACTACATGCTGCACGTCGGCAATAACGGCGGACTGGCCGAACTGGTGGCAGCATTGTTGCCATGTATGTGGAGCTATGCGGAGATCGGCAAGGAGCTGGACCGGATCCCGGGCGCACGGGACGGCAAATACGGCGAGTGGATCAAAATGTACGCGGATGATGAATTTCAGAGTCTGAATGAATTGACGATCCGGATGCTCGATGAACTGGCAGAAGGAAAGCCCGAGCACGAACTGAAGCGTCTGGAGGAAATCTTTTTGAACACGACGCGTTTTGAATACCTGTTCTGGGATATGTCCTGGAATCAGCAAATGTGGCCATTGGAGGAATCAACGTGAAACATAAAATAGCAGTCCTGATGGCAGCCGCCTTATTCATGGCAGGCTGTCAGAATAACGGTACCAATGACAGTGCAGCAACAGACAATGACCAGCCGGAAGAACTCGTGATGGGGTTTTTCCCGTCCACTGATTCAGATCAGGTCACGACCCGGGTGGAGCCTCTGGCCGAAAAGCTGGAGGAAGCTTTGGGAATTCCTGTCCGGGGTGAAGTGATGACGAATTACTCCGCGCTCGTTGAGGCCATGGGGAGTGGCCAGGTGCAGATCGGATTCATTCCGGCATTTGCCTATATTCTCGCTAATGAACGCCATGACATTGAAGTGATCTTAAAATCGCTTCGGGACGGAGAGGACAGCTACCGCTCCCAGTTCATGGTCCGGGCTGATTCCGGCATTGAAGAAATCGCTGATTTAGAAGGGGCAGTATGGGCTTTCCCTGACGTGGCGTCCACCAGCGGGTACCTCTTTCCTGCCACGCAGATCCGCAATGATTTCGGTATGTCAGAGGATGATTTTTTCAGTGATATGCTCGAAGCCGGGACACACGATAATGCCCTCGTGGCCGTGCTTGAAGGCAATGCCGATGTGGCCACTACCTTTGAAGATGCCCGGGTGCGTATCGAGGACGATTACCCGGAAGTCTATGACGAAAACGACGGTCTGAAACAACTGTCGTTCACCGATCCGATTCCTAACGACACGATTTCCGTCATTCCAGGTCTCTCCGATGAACTGAAAAATGAGATCAAAGAAGCCTTCCTCTCCTTTAATGATGATGAGGAAATGATTGAGATCATGGAGGAAGTTTACAGGTGGGACGGCATCACCGAAGCCTCTGACGACGAATATGACATTATCCGGCAGACGTACGAAAACTTCGCCGATGAGATTGATCCGCTGGAGTAACAGGGTATGGGTAGAGAGGGAATGAGCTTCCCTCTCTTTTTCTCATATTTCACAGGAAAGTATAAGTGCAACTGAGGCTTTTGCCATTGGCTTGACGAGAGATTGTACATACCATTATGCAAGGGAGACACGGCGATCATGATTGAATTTAAGAACGTCTCATTGACTTATCCCAACGGCAACCGGGGATTGCATCAGATTCATACACGGATCGAAGCAGGCGAATTTGTCGTGATCGTCGGACTCTCCGGTGCCGGCAAATCGACATTCATCCGCAGCATCAACCGGATGGTGATGCCCACAGCAGGTGAACTGATCGTCGATGGGGAAAATGTCGTGCCATTAGCCGGCAAGAGGCTGAGGCAGCTGCGCACGAAGGTCGGGATGATCTTCCAGCAATACAACCTCGTGAACCGTTCAACCGTGATGAAGAACGCCATCGCCGGACGGCTCGGGCATACAGGGACGCTTCGCAGTGTACTCAATCTGTACAAAAAACAGGACCGCTCCCTGGCCTATCAATCCTTACTCCGGCTCAATATCGGTGACAAAGTGCATGCGAGAGCCGATGAACTGAGCGGTGGTGAACAGCAGCGGGTGAGCATTGCCCGTGTTCTGACACAGGAACCCATGGTCATGCTCGCTGATGAACCGGTGGCAAGCCTCGATCCGCCCACCTCCCACCAGGTGATGCGCGACTTGAAACGGATCAACGAGGAGGACGGGATCACCACCCTCATCAACCTTCACTACATGGACCTGGCGATGGAATACGCGGACCGGATCATCGGTATGCGTGACGGTGAAATCGTGTTTGATGGGCCGGTGGAATCCGTGACGGAAGCGACCTTCGAAGAGATTTACGGCCGGAAAATCCGTGGAAATGACCGGGCGGGAGGGGATCCGATTGACCCGACAAACTGAGCCTCATCAGGCTTACGACCAGCCTGATCCACCTCGTCTCAGCGCGGGAAAAACCCGCTTCAAACTGGGGTTTGTTTTCATTTCCGTCGTTGTTATTTATGGAATGTCCACGGTCTTTACTGCAGCTTCTCCTGCAGCTTTATGGAATGGCCTGCCGCAAATCTGGCGGATGGTGACCGAGCTTTTCCCGCCCAATTGGGGTTATACACTGGAAGCCTGGGACCGTTTGGCTGAAACGATTCAAATGGCGATTATCGCGACAACGATCAGTGCTTTTCTTTGTATTCCCCTCAGTCTGATGGCTTCATCGACGATTGCACCGAACCGTTTTGTCTATCACATCACGAAACAGTTTATGAATATCCTGAGAACCATTCCGGACCTGCTTTTGGCCGTCATTTTTGTCGGGATCTTCGGTATTGGTGTCTTTTCAGGGATCATGGCATTGACGATTTTTTCTTTGGGTATTCTGGCCAAATTGTTGTCTGAAACGATTGAAGCCATTGACCCGAACCCGCTTGAAGCCATCCGTGCCTCAGGAGGCAATACGGTGCAGGTCATCGTTTACGGTGTCATGCCGCAAATCCTGCCGCAATATACCTCGTTCACTTTGTATGTATTCGAAATTAACGTCCGGGCCTCACTCGTTCTCGGCTTTGTCGGTGCAGGCGGCATCGGCCAATTGCTGCAGCGCTCCATCAGCTTCTTTCAATATGGCAATGCCATGATGGTGATACTGATGATCTTCGCCGCCGTGGTTCTCATTGAATCCATCAGTGGCCGGATCAGGAAGGCGGTGATCTGATGGGGAAATCCGATACCGAATGGATATTACCCCCGGTTAAAAAACGCCCCTTACGGGTGATATTTCGTAATTGGGGCATCGCGATCGCGCTTATTGCACTGTATACCTGGACTTTTTCCGGCATCGGGATTGACTGGAGCCGCATTTTCAGTGAACAGACATCCGGCAATCTCAGCCGCGTGATCCCGCAGCTGTTTTCACCGGACTGGTCAAGTTCAGGCCAGGCCTTGTCTCTTATGGGCGAAACGTTGGCCATGGCCTATGCCGGCACGTTTCTTGCTGCCATAGTTGCGATTCCTTTCGGGTTTCTGGCTGCAAAGAATATGGTGCGAAACCGTGGATTGAATGCCGCGTCCAGGCTGAGTCTGGATGCGATCCGCGCCTTCCCTGAAATCATGCTGGCATTGATTTTCGTGTCCGCAGTGGGTCCTTCCGCTTTTGCCGGGGTGCTCGCCATCGCCATCGGCTCGATCGGGATGCTCGGGAAACTGTATGCCGAAGTCATTGAATCCATCGACATGAAAACGATTGAATCATTGAAGGCCAATGGTGCGAATCAGACGCAGACACTGTTTTACGGCGTGATCCCGCAGGTCATTCCAGAATGCCTCTCCTACGCCATTTACCGCTATGAGATCGATGTTCGTTCCTCCACTGTTCTCGGGATTGTTGGCGCGGGTGGCATCGGGATGATGATACAGATCGCGACGATGAACCGGAACTGGGATGAAGTCGGAATGGCGCTGCTCGTGATCATCGCGGTCGTGACCTTCATCGATTATGTCAGTTCCTGGATCCGAAAACGGATTGTCTGAACTCAAAAAGCTTAAGGACATCCCCTCCTGAAATCAGATTCATCAGAAGGGGATTTTTCACAGTTAAGCATTTCGTAAAAGCTGTGCGTTGATGGCTACGATGATCGTACTCAGTGACATCAGTACGGCACCGACTGCCGGTGTCAAAATAATACCAATGCCGTAAAGCACACCTGCAGCCAACGGAAGTGCCACGATGTTGTAACCGGTGGCCCACCATAAGTTCTGTACCATTTTCCGATAGGTCTTTCTCGACAGGTCAATCAAAGCCAGTACATCTCTCGGTTCACTTCTGACCAGCACTATGTCTGCCGTTTCGATGGCTACATCTGTCCCTGTCCCGATCGCAATGCCTAAATCCGCCTGGGCAAGAGCTGGTGCGTCATTGATGCCATCCCCTGTCATACCGACCCGCTTCCCTTCTTGCTGGAGCGATTCGACATACTCAGATTTTTCGTGAGGGAGTACTTCGGCAAAGACCCTCTCAATGCCGATTTGACCGGCTACCCAATTGGCCACCCGCTCATTGTCACCTGTAAGCATAACCGGTTCAATATGGCGTTTTTTCAGCTCACCGACAACTTCAAACGCACTGTCTCGAATCTGATCCGCCAATGCTATCATGCCTCTGACTTCATCATCGATCAATACAAAAACAACTGTTTTCCCTTCATCTGACCATGTTTCAAAGGCCTCTTTGTCCGGGATCTTCAATTGATTTTCATCCATGTATCCTGGACTGACGACTTTCACTTCTTTCCCTTGTACTGTCCCGGTCAATCCCCTGCCTTTAATAATGTCGACATCTTCCGGACTGGACAGCTTGTACCCTTTGTCCAAAGCAGCCTGATAAATTCCCTGGGCGATCGGATGTTCAGAATAGGATTCCAATGACGCAGCAAGTGTTAAATCGTCTTCATCGTCTGTCAAGGACGTATCCGTGATCCCGAATTCACCCTTTGTCAGTGTGCCTGTTTTGTCAAACACCAGCACATCAATCCGACGGCCATCCTCGAATGCCGTCCGGTTTCGAATGAGCAACCCCTCTTTGGCAGACTTCGATGTGGTCACTGCGTTCACAAGTGGAATCGCCAGCCCCAATGCATGAGGACAGGCGATGATCATGACAGTGACCATTCGCACAATTGAAAAGTCGACGCCAAATCCGGCAACCATCCAAGCGGAAAATGTGGCAATACCTGCTGCAACTGCAAGATAGAAAAGCCATGCAGCGGCACGATTCGCCAGGTTTTGTGTTTTGGACTTCGAAGCCTGTGCATCTTCGACCAATTTGACGACTTGCGACAGATAGGAGTCTTCTCCTAATCGTTCAACTTCCACTTAGAGTGTCTGATCGTTATTCACAGATCCGCCTACAACCTGATCATGTTCCGATTTTTCCACCGGTACAGATTCCCCGGTCACACTGGATTCATCGATGTTCGAATGACCTTTCAATATGAATCCATCGACGGGGATTTTCTCTCCTGCCTTGACTAACACGCGGTCGCCAGGCGATAATTCTGATATTTTCACAACGTTGATGTCGCCGGATTCATCAATCTGATTCGCTTCATTTGGCATGATTTTAATTAATTCTTCCAATGCATTGGATGCTCCGTGGACGGATTTCATTTCAATCCAATGCCCGAGAAGCATAATTACGATCAATGTGGATAGCTCCCAATACATATCGTGACCGTCAAAGCCGAAAACAACTGCCGTACTGTACACATATGCCACGGTGATGGCCATGGCAATCAATGTCATCATACCAGGCTTTCGATCTTTGACCTCATCCACAACTCCTGAAAGGAACGGCCAGCCACCGTAAAAGTAAACAAAGGTTGAAAGCAGCGCTAATACATACAAATCAAATGTGAATTGCAAATCGATTCCCAGAAATGTTTGTATGGTTGGAGATAATAAAAGAATAGGTACCATGAAAATCAGCGACACCCAAAATCGCTTTTTGAACATCTCAACGTGATCATGATGATCATGTCCCTCATGATGATCATGTCCCTCATGATGATCATGGCTCTCTTCATGATTATGGTGTTCATGATGGTCCTCTTCAGTTTTGTGGTCATGATGCCGGTGCTTATCGTGATCCATCGCCAGTGTCCTCCTTCTTTATCTCATATAAGAGATTTTGTTCCCGAAGTTTCGGTTCTAGTAAACGATTTCCTTTATTTTCGATCTGTAAACTCAGATATCTGGGCTGATAGAAGAGTCAGATCGCGACGATGAGTCGGAATCGCATCGCGCGTGATCATCGCGGTCGGGACCATTACCAAAGATGTCGGTTCCTGGATCCGACATCGGATTGACCGAACCTACAGTGCCTGAAGGCTTTGCTTTTGGGTTTTTCAGGCCAAGTTTGTGAATCGCAATGAGGCCTCAGTATTTTCAGCTGTAAGAAACGTTGTATTGTCGGTATTTTCACAAAGATTTTTCCGAAAAATTTGGCTCAAGGGGTTTCACAATGTTTTCACAGGGTATATAATGGTAACAAGAAAGCGTTCACAAATTGTTCACAATTACAAGGAGGAAATCGTTATGAACCTGAAAGTGCTTGGCTATATCATTGCAGCAATGAGTGCTGCAGTCATTATTTTCATTTACCCATTTGCATATGAGAATTTAACAGCACTGACAGGCATCCGCTTCTTGGCCGCCTTCACCTTCCTGATTGGTGTCGGCATGATTGCCGCTCATTATGAAGCAAACCGGCCAAAACTGCGGCTCATCAATGGAAAACGCAACATCTGACTAATGCCTCTCCCATATTCTCATAGAACCCCGGAACCTTATCCCTTGTTCCGGGGAATTTTTTTGTACGTCAGAAACGTTTAACTTCGCTGAAGGATTAAAATCTAAGTTCTGCTAAGGCTTTCGCCAATACGGCTTGGCGGAAGCCCATAACCCATGTATTCTTTATTCTCATGCGTTTCAAAAGGGGTGACAGTTTCATTTTTCAGAATGAACAGGTACACTCAGATTAACGGAACCAACAGAAAGGCTGGTTTGATCATGAAGCATTCTATCATAGCATTTGGTTTAATCGTGGGACTCGTTTTGATGACGATGTTTCTTTTCAACGAGGATCCGGTTGAGCGGTCGAATGATCCTTTGGAAGACGAAGACATCCCATTCACTTACTCTCTTCCTGAATTTCAGGATTATGAACTGATGATGATGCGTCTGTCAAAGCATGATGACAGAGATGAAATCATATCCTCCTATGGCACCGGCGTCGACGAGAATAGTATGGACGAATTTGATGGTTTTGATGAAACTGATGATCTGATGATCGAAGGACCTTATTCCTTTGAGAAAGAGAAAGTGTATATCGTCCAAAGCAATGAATTATTAGGGTTTCGAGGAGACTTCGACAGTTATGAAGATGCAACACAAAATTCCAATTATCTGCAATACACTTTGGATGAACTTGACGGCTGGTATCTGCACGAAGGCAGACACATCCAGTTATTCACAGAAATCGATGAGACGTATTTCCTCATCCATTACAATCAACCCGGATCCGAACGTTCCCAGGAGGCCATTGAAGCCATCGTGGAGAACTTGATGCGAATTGTTCGAAACGGAATGGACTGAAAAAAGCTTGCCTTACCGACGTAATCCGTCGATGGAGCAAGCCGCTGATCGTTACTCTTTATAATCCATATGCTGGTGAATGATGGTCGCAATTTCTTCAAAAGAGTATTTGTGATTAACAACGTCCACTGTAAAATCATCCCTGAATTTAAACTGGTGCACCCGAATCTATGTGACATGGTAGACATCGAAGAAGACAGCGATTGGATTGATCACATGTTCAGCATGGTATTCTGACCAATATATCCATCAGTCATGATACCGCAAATTGAAAAGGCCAGTATTTCCTTTGTCAGGAAATACTGCCTATTTGCGTCCTTGAAGTTCAGGATGGTTTCGGCCGCCATCTCAGGCAGGACCAGTCATCGTCCAAGGCCACCTGTCTCACCGGCCGGAGCGACAACTCATCCATCGCTTCCCAGCCGTGATCCCGGTCAACGGTTGCTTTGTAGCGCTTGGAGCTCTTCTTCGGATAAGCAACCCAGAGCATCCCGTCTTTTGGCAGCCTCTTTCTGACGATCAGCGCAGCTTTTGCAATGTCTTCAGGTGTTAGCACAAAGATCAGAATTGCATCGACCAGCTGATCATCGGGAAGTTGTTCATCATCTGTCATCGTTTCAATTTCCCATTCGGAAAGCGTTTGTTCAAAATCCTTCGGATGATTTATTACGAGGATATTCTTTCCTTCTTTCAATTGCATTTTTTTCGCCAGTGCATGCATGGATCAGTCACTTCCTTGATATAATTGAATCAGCTGCTTGTCCGCAGGCATTACTTTGACGATCAATGACCGGAACGTTTTTATGTCCGCATCATTTTGGAAGAAATGCTTCGGTAAAATGGCAATCTGTTCTTTCCCGAGGTAGAGCTGAAACAGTTCTTCCCGCTCACGGATGAGTGTTACCTCCCGCCAGTCCACTGGCGCTTCGTTATCCGCCACGTATTGTGTGAAGCCGTCCTCATTGAAAACATAGGCCATCTTTTTGGTGTTCATACCTTCCCTGTAATACTGCCGGTACGCCTGACGTTTAATCGCCATTCGGAGTGTTCCGGCGATCAGGGCTCCGAATACAAATGACGTCCCCAGGCTGATGCCCAAAACCTCATAGGTGCTTCCGGACACCGAGTCAGACATGATGAGTAGTACGAACGTCATCAAAAATACAAAACTGAATCCTGCCGGTACCACAGATCGCTGGTGATAAACCGCATGCCGGATAAAGTCGTCACTCGATAAATTCCCTTTCACTTCAATTTCTATTGGTTCGCCCATGATTTTATTCCCCCTGATGCAGATCGATTGCCGCGCGTATTCGTTTCCACTATGTATTATTGTACCCGTTTCAGTTTGGAAATGCCACAGTCGTCAGGGGATACGAAAACCTGCGGACCTCAGATGGCCCGCAGGTTTTTGCGTTGAAAGACTATTGATCAATCAATTTTAATACCTTCGCGGGGTTTCCCCCGACGAGCGCATTTGCCGGTACGTCTTTTGTGACAACTGCGCCTGCAGCAACAACCGCATTGTCATTGATGGTGACGCCGGGCATAATAACACAAGCGCCTCCAAGCCACACATGATCACCAATCGTGACAGGTTTCCCGTTTTCCAGTCCTGAATTCCGTTCAATATAACCAAGCGGATGCGTCGCCGTATAGATCTGAACTGCCGGACCGAGCATGACATTTTTTCCGATGCGAACGTCACATACATCGAGAATCACGCAATTAAAATTCGCGTAAAAGTTCTCCCCGATATGAATATTGGATCCGTAGTCACACCGGAAATCGGGTTCGATATTGAGGTCCTCCCCGGTCGTTTTGAAAAGCTCTTTTAAGATATCAGTCCGTTTTTCCCCCTCGGTTTCAAGGGACTGATTGAACGCCCGGATCAGCCGTCTGGCGCGGGTGCGTTCCTCAACGAGCTGCGGATCCTGACTGTCATACATCTCACCTGCCAGCATTTTTTCTTTTTCTGTCAGCATGTCTTAGTCACAACCTGTTCTGTATAGAATCGATTAGAGTTCCTCCGCCTGGTAGAGATGCTTCATGATATCACGTCTGGAGATTATGCCGATGATCTTCCCTTCATCGTCAACAACCGGAAGACGCTTGTAGTTTTTGTTCAGCATCCTCGTTGCAATATTTTCAATACTGTCCTCCGGGTCCGCAGTGACCACTTCGGTCTTCATCAGATCACCGATGGTCAGAGCCATCGCCTGTTTGAGTTCTTCCATGTATTTCGTCGGGCTGTCGAGATAGATCAGTCCTCCTAGGAATTCCAGCACTGCCGGGGATTGAATGTGAGACGCCCGTTTAATGATGTCGCCTTCACTGACAACACCTTGCAGGACCCCATCTTCATCAACGACAGGTACACCGCTGAAATGGTGCTTTAAGAGGAGCTTCGCTGTATCTTCAACAGATGTATCCGGTGTAATGGTGACCACTTCTTTCGTCATAATATCTTTGATTCGTTCCATTTGATCAAACCTCCTTCTATATTGTTCCATACCACTATCATTCGACGCTGAATCATCAATTTCCTTTCTGACTGGAAGGCATCTCAGACAGGACACCTCAATGCCGGGAATTATACAAGGTCTGCTGCGACATGTTTTCTTCTCTCCTCTGGATTCTTGTCGCATTTCACCTCTTTGGCGACACGATGTTGTTCCTGAAAAAACAAAAAGATGCCCGCTCTGTTTTACAGAGGAGCATCGTTAATTATCGGTGATGAATTTAATTGTGATTCCGGTCCCTCACATGATGGGCGATGTCTTTTCGGTAAAAGAGTCCATCCCACGAAACTTCGTCCAGTTTTTCATACGTTCTGTTTACCGCTTCATCGATGGTTGGTGCCAACGTGGACAAGGCAACCACCCGTCCCCCGGCAGTCTTCCATTCCTCACCGCTTCGTTTACTTCCGGCATGAAACCAGCGCTGTCCCATGGATGCGGCCACTTCAGGCAATGAGAACAGCGAGCCTTTCTCATAGTTTCCTGGATAGCCTTTTGAAGCGAGAACCACCGCTGCACAGGCATCACTTGTCCAGAGCACATCCGGCTCTTCACCATTCATCACACTCTGAATGGTTTCGACGAGGTCACTTTCCATCCGGGGCAAAATGACCTGCGTTTCCGGATCACCGAAGCGCGCGTTAAATTCAATTACTTTCGGGCCCTCGGTGGTGATCATCAGGCCCCCATACAAAATCCCGGTAAACGGGACCCCTTCTTTCACCATCGCTTCTGCCATGGGGCGCAGGATTTCACTTTCTGCGCGCTTTTGCCAGTCGCCATCCAGATGAGGAACAGGTGAGTAAGCGCCCATTCCGCCTGTATTCGGGCCAAGGTCTCCTTCATAGGCACGTTTATGATCCTGAGCAGTGACCATCGGCACCACAGTGGTTCCATGGACAAACGCCATAAAGGAGAGCTCTTCGCCAACAAGGCATTCTTCAATGACGACCCGGCTACCCGCTTCGCCAAACTGTTTATCTGCCATCATACGCTCTGCTGCGTTCAGTGCTTCATCCACCGATTCACAAACGACGACACCTTTCCCCGCGGCGAGTCCATCCGCCTTAACGACAATGGGAGCCCCTTTTTCATGGATATAGGCTTTGGCTTCTTCCAAATCAGCGAATGCAGCATAGGCTGCAGTTGGAATGCCGTGTTTCAGCATGATTCCCTTCGCAAAATCTTTAGAGCCTTCGAGGGCTGCGGCTGCTTTTGTCGGCCCGAAAATTGTCAAGCCGGCTTCCAAAAACGCATCGGTGACCCCATCGACAAGCGGTGCTTCCGGCCCAATCATCGTCAATGCCACACGGTTTTCTTTGGCAAAACCGACGAGTTTCTCATGATCATTTTCCTGAATGGGCACCGATTGACAGCCCGGCTCTTCGGCAATCGCATCATTTCCCGGAGCCACATAGACCTGTTCCACAAGCTCTGACTGTGCGAATTTCCAGGCCAGCGTATGCTCCCGGCCGCCTGATCCAATAACGAATACATTCACGGGGTGATCCCTCCTGATTCTTTTCAATATGTACCTGCAGAGCCCCGGAATCCGGGGCCTGTTCGTGATGATTCTTAGTGTTTAAAATGGCGTACGCCGGTCATGACCATGGCGATACCGTATTCGTTCGCCATATCGATCGATTCCTGATCGCGCTTTGACCCGCCCGGCTGAATGATGCAGCTGACTCCGGCCTGTGCCGCAGCTTCAACCGTATCACTCATCGGGAAGAAAGCGTCAGATGCCATCACAGCGCCCTGAGCCTTTTCCCCTGCCTGTTCAAGAGCAATTTTCGCTGCACCGACACGGTTCATCTGTCCCGCTCCGATACCTACTGTCATGTTGTTCTTCGCGAGAACAATCGCGTTCGACTTCACATGTTTGACGACTTTCCAGGCCAGCTTCATCTGATCCAGTTCATTGTCTGAAGGCTTACGATTCGTCGGGATGGTCGTCTCGACATCCTCGTAGCTGAGCGTGTCTGTCTCCTGCATCAATGCACCACCGGCAACACTTGTCACCCGGCGTTCGCTCGGCTTATTATTATCAAAATCCACCGTCAACAACCGGAGGTTCTTCTTCTCCTTCAAAATCGCCAGCGCTTCATCGGTGAAGGACGGGGCTGCGA
Organism: Salisediminibacterium beveridgei; assembly: GCF_001721685.1. Lineage (GTDB taxonomy): Bacteria > Bacillota > Bacilli > Bacillales > Salisediminibacteriaceae > Salisediminibacterium > Salisediminibacterium beveridgei. The sequence goes on from NZ_CP012502.1 coordinate 2,792,348, forward strand.
TGATCTCAAGGAAAATCTTCTTCATCTCTTCCGCTGTTTCCCCGTCAATTTCAATGTTCGAGGCTACAATTCCGCCAAAAATCGACGTCTCATCGGCATGGTAGGCTTTCATATACGCATCGTACACCGATTCTCCAATACCAACACCGCATGGGTTCATATGCTTGATCGCTGCAATGGCCGGCGCAGTAAAGTCCCTGACAACGGCCAACGCCGCATCGGCATCATTGATGTTATTGTACGAAAGTTCCTTGCCGTTCAACTGCGTTGCTCTGGCAATGGAAGCCGGATTTCCCAACGGCCGCTCGTAAAAGGCAGCCTGCTGGTGCGGATTCTCCCCGTAACGGAGCATCTGTTTCCGGTTATAAGTCACGGTCAGTTTTTCCGGTGCCTCTTCCCCGACACGTCTCGTCAAATATTCTCCGATCAATGCATCGTACGCTGCCGTGTGACGGAAGGCCTTGGCTGCGAGCTTCAGCTTCCGCTCTCCGGAAAGCATGCCGCTTCCGGTTTCGAGTTCCTCTGCGACTGCGTCATAATCTGCCGCGTCAACGATCACCGCCACACTGTCATGGTTTTTTGCAGCCGAACGGATCATCGACGGTCCGCCGATATCAATGTTTTCGATGGCATCATCGAAAGTCTTCTCCGGATTCTCAATGGTATCCTGAAACGGATAGAGATTGACGATAACGAAATCGATCAATCCAATCTCGTGATCTTGCAGGGCCTGCATATGGTCAGTATTGGAGCGAACCCCGAGAAGACCGCCGTGAATCGCCGGATGCAACGTTTTTACCCGTCCGTCCATCATTTCCGGAAAGCCTGTGACCTCTTCAATACCCAGGCAAGGGATGCCCGCTTCTTCAAGTTTCTTCTTCGTGCCACCTGTCGAGATGATCTCGACGTCCTGTTTGACAAGGCGGCTGATAAATCCTTCAAGACCTGTTTTGTCTGAGACACTGACTAATGCCCGTTTCTTCATAATATTTCCACTCCTTTAGCGCTGAGCTGCTGTAATGTTGCGGGATAGCGGGTATGTTCGATGGCCTGCACTTTTTTCTGGACCGATTCCCGGGTATCCGACGGATGAATCCGGACCGCTTCCTGATCGATGATCGGGCCTGTGTCCATCCCCTCATCCACGTAATGGATCGTCACGCCTGTCAGTTTCACCCCTGCATCAAAGGCTTGTCCAATGGCGTCGAGGCCAGGGAAAGCCGGCAACAGAGACGGATGAATGTTGATGATCCGGCGGGGATAAGCCTGCAAAAGCACCTCGCCAATCAGGCGCATATAGCCGGCAAGGGCAATCAGTTCCACATTCCGGCTCTTCAGTTCATTCAGGATCGCCTGTTCGAAATCCGCCTTCCCGTTATAGGCTTTCGGGTTGAAGCTGAACACAGGAACCCCGGCTTTTTCTGCCCGTTCTACCACATATGCTTCCGGCTTATCACAGACCAGCAGGCCGATCTTTGCATCCAATTCCCCGTTCGCCACCGCATCCACGATCGCCTGAAAATTACTGCCGCTGCCTGAAGCGAACACAGCGATGGTCATACTCATGACAGCCAGTCTCCTTTCAAGGTCAACGGTTCACTCTCAATTTCCGTTTTTGCGGTTACATCTCCGATGAGCCATGGGGTCTCCCCCTGTACTTTCAGCGTTTCCAGAACTTCTTGCACGTTCTCTTTGGCAACCGCAAGAATCATGCCACAGCCTGTGTTAAACGTGGACAGAAGGTCTTCTTGCTTGAGGTTGCCCGCTTCTTTCAGCCAGGTGAACACCGCCGGCAGTTTCCAGCTCGACAGATCGATTTCCGCACTCAGGTGCTCCGGGAGCATCCTCGGAACATTTTCAATCAGACCGCCTCCGGTAATGTGCGACGCACCATGGATCAATTCACTTCCAAAAAATGGCTTAAAGGCCTTCGTATAAATCCGCGTCGGAGTCAACAGGCTGTCACCGACGGATGCTTCCGGCGACCACGGCGCCGGATCGTTCCAGCTGAGACCTGCGTCGTCGATTAATTTCCGGACGAGCGAATAGCCGTTACTGTGTATGCCAGAAGACGAGAGCGCAATCAGCTGATCACCGGCCTGGATCCGCTCCGCTCCCCAGATCCGGCTCTTCTCCGCACAACCGACAACAAAGCCTGCCATATCATATTCATCCGGGTCATACATGCCTGGCATCTCAGCGGTTTCTCCGCCGATCAGCGCAGCACCTGCCTGCCGGCAGCCTTCAGAAACTCCTGCGACGAGCTGTTCCACCACGTTTGGATCGTTTTTCCCGAGAGCAAGATAGTCAAGGAAAAACAGCGGCTCTGCACCTTGGACCAGCACATCATTGACACACATGGCCACGCAGTCGATTCCGATGGTGTCGTGGCGGTTCATCTGCTGGGCGATCATGAGCTTTGTCCCGACGCCGTCGGTACCTGATACGAGCACGGGCTCACGAAACCCGGTTTTCGTCAGGTCAAACATTCCGCCAAAACCACCGAGGCTTCCGATAACTTCCGGGCGCATCGTGCTGGCGACGTGCCGGCTCATCCGCTTGACGCCTTCGTATCCGGCTTCGATGTTCACACCCGCCTGTTCATAGGCTTTGGACATGATTATTTTCCTCCTATCACTTTATCATACGGGTGATCAGTTTCCGGATAGATCTCTGTCGGGTACTCGCCGGTGAAACAGGCGAGGCACTGTCCGCAGTGATCATTGACCTTCTCCCGGCCAACGCCTTCCATGAGACCATCCACAGAGAGGTACATCAATGAATCGGCGCCCATTTCTTCACGCATCTCTTCGACCGAGGCGACCGACGCGATCAGCTCCCCTTTTGTCGATGTGTCAATGCCATAAAAACACGGATTGACAATCGGCGGTGAACTGATTCTCACGTGGACTTCCAGTGCCCCGGCTTCTTTGAGCATCTTCACAATCCGTGTCGACGTCGTTCCCCGCACGATCGAGTCATCGATCATGACAACCCGTTTTCCTTCCACCACGCCTCGTACCGCGGACAGTTTCATTTTCACACCTTGTTCACGGAGTTCCTGTGACGGCTGGATAAACGTCCGGCCCACGTAGCGGTTCTTGATCAGACCGAGCTCGTACGGAATGCCCGTCTGTTCGGCAAAACCGATCGCGGCAGAGATGCTCGAGTCCGGCACACCGGTCACCACATCCGCCTCCACAGGGGATTCTTTCGCAAGGACCCGGCCGAGATTTTTTCTTGCTGCGTGGACATTAATGTTGCCGATATTGCTGTCGGGACGGGCAAAATACACGTATTCCATGGAACAGATTGATTCCTGGCTGGCCGGGGAAAAGGTTTCGGCTTCGATCCCCTTATCACTGATGGTAACGAGTTCACCCGGTAACACGTCGCGGATATATTCCGCTCCGACAATGTCAAACGCACAGGTCTCAGACGATACCACATACCCTTCACCCATCTTTCCGATGGATAACGGGCGGATGCCGTGAGGATCCAGTGCCACGATCATCTTGTCTTCCACGAGGAACGCGAAGGCATAGGCGCCTTTCACCATCGTCAATGCACTGCGGATCGAATCCTTCAAGTCGGGATAGCCGCTCTTCTTGATCAGGTGGGCAATGACTTCCGTGTCCGATGTCGTTTGAAAAATACTGCCCTGATGCTCGAGCTGACGCTTCGTCGCATTGGCATTGACGAGATTCCCGTTATGGGCAACGGCAATGCTTCCGGTCTGCGAGTTAAACTGCAGGGGCTGACAGTTGATGAAGTCACTGCTGCCGGCTGTCGTATAACGGACGTGACCAATCGCTCCGTCTCCCGTCAGTCTGTTGAGGTCTTCTTCCTTAAAGACATCGTTCACGAGCCCCATGCCTTTATGAATCCGGAGCTTCTCCCGGTCAGTCACAACAATCCCCGCACCTTCTTGTCCTCTGTGCTGCAGGCTGTGCAGTCCGTAATAGGTGATTTTTGCGGCATCCGGGTGACCCCAGACGCCAAATACGCCACATTCTTCGTTTAAGCCTCTGATTTCAGGTAACATGCTATCGCACCTTTCCAGGCACGTTCCAGGGTATCGAGCTGTTCATCGATGATCACCTGACCGTGTTGATTTTGAATCTTCATGCGTTTCTCGTCAGTGACACGTCCGATCATCTTTGCTTGTGGAATTTGCTTTTCAAAAGAACGCTGATCTTCAGGACTGACCGTCAGAATAAACCGGGACGGGGTCTCTGCGAACAGGCCAGCCACTTCGTCTTCCTCTTCAAGTGTGACGGATACGCCGAACGGTGTGGTAAAGAGTTTCTCTGCCAGACTCACGGAAAAACCGCCTTCGGAAATGTCGTGGGCTGACTGCACCAGGCCATTTTGGATCGCGGCAAGGACCTGTTCCTGTCTCGCTTTTTCAATCGCGAGATCAAAGCGTGGTATTTTCCCTTCCGTGACTTGCATTTGCACTTTTTGCAGCTCACTGCCGGCAAAATCATGGACGCTCTCGCCGATTACATACACAACGTCGCCGGATTTTTTCACCGTCTGTCTTGTAATGTGTGTAAGATCTTCAATCAGTCCGACCATGCCAATCACCGGTGTGGGAAATATCGCACCTTTCGCCGTTTCATTGTACAGCGATACGTTCCCGCCGATCACCGGCGTTTTCAGGAAGTCACAGGCTTCCGCGAGACCGTCGGTGGATTTTTCAAGCTGCCAGTAGATTTCAGGTTTCTCCGGGCTGCCGTAATTCAGGCAGTCTGTGACGCCAAGGGGTCTGGCACCGGAACAGACGAGGTTCCTTGCCGCTTCGGCAATCGCCATCTTCCCGCCTTCGTAGGGGTCAAGATACAGATAACGGCTGTTGCAATCAGTCGTCATGGCCAGTGCCTTGTTCGTGCCGCGAACCCGGAGAACTGCTGCATCCGAGCCCGGTGCGACAACGGTATTGGTCTGCACCATGTGATCGTATTGTTCATACACCCATTCCTTACTGGCAATGGTCGGCTGCTGCAGGAGGGCTCTCAGGGTCACCGCATAGTCCGGCACGTCGAGCTTTACCGGCTCCTGCTTCTGAAACGCCTGGTAATAGGCCGGTTCCTGTGACGCGGGGTGGTAAACCGGCGCCTCTTCCGCCAACGCATCCACCGGCGCCTTCGCCACCACTTCGCCCTTATGGACCAGGGTCATTTGTTTGTCATCGGTGACTTCACCGACAACGACGGCGTGAAGGTCCCATTTTTCAAAGAGGTCGATGAATTCCTGTTCACTGCCGGCTTCCACGACGAGGAGCATGCGCTCCTGGGATTCGGAGAGCATCATTTCATATGGCGTCATGGCCTGTTCCCGCTGCGGGACCTTGTCGAGGTCCATGCGGATTCCGGATCCTGCTTTACTGGCCATCTCCGCAGAAGAAGATGTGAGCCCTGCGGCCCCCATGTCCTGAATCCCGACGATTTTCGGATGCCGAACGGCTTCGAGACAGGCTTCAATGAGGAGTTTCTCCATGAACGGATCCCCCACCTGAACCGATGGCCGTTTGGACTGGGAATCTTCGCTTAATTCTTCCGATGCGAACGTGGCCCCGTGAATCCCGTCGCGGCCAGTGGAGGCTCCGACATAAAGTACCGGGTTGCCGACCCCTTTTGCCTGGCCTTTTTGAATGTGCTGATGATCAATCAGTCCCACGCACATGGCGTTGACCAATGGATTTCCTTCGTAACACGGATCAAACTGAATCTCCCCGCCAACGGTCGGGATCCCGACGCAGTTACCGTACCCGGCGATACCGGAGACAACCCCTTCAAACAGATACTTGACCCGCGGATGATGAAGTTCACCGAAACGAAGCGAGTTGAGAAGCGCAACGGGCCTTGCGCCCATGGAGAAGATGTCCCGGATGATCCCGCCGACACCCGTCGCAGCCCCTTCATACGGTTCCACGGCAGACGGGTGATTGTGGCTTTCGATCTTGAAGACGACGGCCTTGTCATCGCCGATATCAATGATCCCCGCTCCTTCACCCGGTCCCTGGAGCACATGCGGCCCATCCACGGGGAACTTCCGGAGAACGGCTTTGGAATTCTTATAGCTGCAGTGCTCCGACCACATAACGGAAAAAAGACCAAGTTCCGTATAGTTCGGGAGTCTCCCGAGAATCGTTTCGACGGATGCAAATTCAGCGTCGGTCACACCCATTTCTTTATAAATCTTCTCGTCGCGGATCATCTCCGCCGTCGGTTCATGAAGTAACTGCATGGTGGTCCCTCCAGTGTGTAACGATGGATTGAAATAATTTCAGCCCGTCATCGGAGCCAAGAAGCTGATCAACGGCCCGCTCAGGATGCGGCATCATGCCAAGAACGTTCCCTTTTTCATTGATGATCCCTGCAATATCTGCCACTGAGCCATTGATGGGATCTTTGTAGGTGAAGACGATCTGATTGTTTTTCTGAAGTTCAGCCAGCGTCTCTTCGTCACAGTAATAATTTCCTTCGCCGTGAGCCACAGGAACCTGAATGACTTCCCCTTCCTGGTAGGTGCCGGTGAAACCGGTCTGGTTATTGACCACCTTCAGCGGCACGGTTTTGCAGATGAAGGTGAGCTGTTCATTGCGGCGCATGGCCCCAGGAAGGAGCCCTGCTTCGAGGAGGATTTGAAATCCGTTACAGACACCGAGAACCGGCTTGCCTTCGTTCGCTGCCTGTGCCACCGCATCCATCACCGGGGAGAATTGGGCAATGGATCCTGAGCGGAGGTAATCCCCGTAAGAGAAGCCGCCCGGGAGGAGAACCCCGTCATAACCTGACAAGTCGGTTTCATGGTGGAAAACAAATTCCGCTTCCGCGCCGAGCTCATCCTTGGCCGCGTGGTACATATCCGAATCACAATTGGAGCCTGGAAAGACGATGACTGCGAACTTCATACCGAAAGGACCTCCTCAATCACGTAGGTGTATTCCTCAATGACCGGATTGGCCAAGAGCTGTTCACACATCGCTTCGATCTGTTTTTTTACGTCTTCTTTTGATTCACCCGAAAGCTTGACGTTGATCGTCTTGCCGACTTCCACTTTTTCCACGCTGTCGTATCCGAGCTGGTGCAGTGATTTTTGAACTGCAGAGCCTTGCGGATCAAGGACTCCTTCTTTTAAGGTGATGTAGACCGTTACGTTTGCATTCATGCGTTTGTGCCTCCCAGTCGTTGTAGTAATTGTTCGTATCCTTCCTGCAGGTTGCCCTGATTAAAGCGGAAGAGGTCTTTATCGAGTGATTCACCGGATTCTTCATCCCACAGTCTGCAGGTGTCCGGCGAGATTTCATCCGCAAGCAAAATGTCTCCGGCGGCGGTTTTGCCAAATTCCAGTTTGAAGTCGATGAGATCAACTTTCGCTTCTTTGAAAAACGGCTTCAGCACGGCGTTGACCTGCAGCGCCATGACCTTCATCTTGGCCAGTTCTTCCCGGGTAGCCAGGTCCATCACCCGGATATGATCGTCAGTCATGAGAGGATCCCCCAGCGCATCGTCCTTAAAGTACCACTCCACAAGCGGCGGGTCCATCTCAGTCCCCCGCTCGATCCCGTAGCGTTTCACAAGACTGCCGGCGGCGATGTTTCTGACGACCACTTCAATGGGAACGATGGAGACCTGACGCACGAGCTGTTCTGTTTCGGACACCCGTTCCACAAAATGATTGTCCACCCCTTTTTCATGCAGCATGGTGAAGAGCAATGAACTGATTTCGTTGTTTAAACGGCCTTTGCCTTCAAGAACCTCCATCTTTTCTCCATTGAATGCGGTGGCGTCATCTTTGTAGGCGACCCGGAAGATGCCCTCCTGATCAGTGGTGTAGATGCGTTTGGCCTTGCCTTCATACAGACATTCGGTTGTCATGTCACCGGCTCCTTTCGTAGGGCTTGGGTTCTTTTTTCATTCGCTTTCGGTGGAAGCTTGCCCAGGGGCTTGTCTTCAGCTAATTCCTCAGTCGTTACAAACTCCTTCGGAATGGATCTTCAGACTGCGCTAATCCCTCGGGCGTCTCCGCCTGACGCTCACTTCAAAATTTCTTGGAAAACAACTATATGAAATATTACTGATCGAGTCCGAGGCGGGTGAAGATGGTGTCGACGTGTTTCATATGGTGGTTGTAGTCAAAACATTGATCGAGTTCTTCTTTAGACAGCTGATCGGTGATTTGTGGATCGCTGTCGACGATGTCCCGGAACGGTCTTGCTTCTTCCCATGCCTGCATGGCTTTCGGCTGAACGAGGTCGTAGGCAACTTCCCGTGCCATCCCTTTATCAATCAGGGTTAACAGCACGCGCTGTGAGTAGATCAGGCCATAGGTGCGGCCCATGTTCCGCTTCATATTTTCCGGGAACACCGTCAGATTTTTCACAATGTTACCGAACCGGTTCAGCATATAATTGAGGGCAATGGTTGCATCAGGAAGGATAATCCGCTCTGCCGAGGAGTGGGAAATGTCCCGTTCGTGCCAGAGTGCCACGTTCTCATGAGCCGTCACCATATGGCCCCGGAGAACCCGCGCCAGCCCCGTCATGTTCTCGGATCCGATCGGGTTCCGTTTATGAGGCATGGCGGACGAGCCTTTTTGCCCTTTGGCAAAGAATTCTTCCACTTCCCGGGTTTCACTCTTTTGCAGGCTGCGGATTTCAACGGCCATTTTTTCAATGGACGCACCGATCAGTGCCAAGGTCCCGATATAGTGGGCATGGCGGTCACGCTGCAAGGTTTGCGTGGAAATCGGTGCACGCTCAAGTCCCAGCCCCTTACAGACATGTTCTTCAATGAAGGGATCGATATTGGCGTATGTACCGACTGCACCTGACAGTTTCCCGACACGTACGGTTTCTTTTGCGGCCTGAAAGCGTTCGAGGTTTCGTTTCATTTCTTCGTACCAGAGGGCGAGTTTCAGCCCGAACGTCGTCGGTTCTGCATGGACTCCATGCGTTCGTCCCATCATGATGGTATATTTATGTTCATTGGCTTTTGTTTTGAGGATCTCAATAAAGTTCTTCAAGTCCCGTTCAATCAGGTCGTTCGCCTGTTTCAGGAGATAGGATAAGGCCGTGTCCACCACGTCCGTCGACGTCAGCCCGTAATGGACCCATTTCCGTTCCTCGCCGAGGGTTTCAGAAACCGCACGGGTAAAGGCCACCACATCATGGCGTGTTTCTTCTTCGATTTCCAGAATCCGATCAACGTCAAAACCGGCATTGGTGCGGATTTTGGAGACGTCTTCTTTTGGGATATCCCCGAGCTCGCTCCAGGCTTCGCAGGCGAGAATTTCCACCTCCAGCCAGGCTTGATAGCGGTTTTCCTCTTCCCAGATAGCACCCATTTCCGGGCGTGTATAGCGTTCGATCATTGTATTGTCCTCCAGTCAGGTTTTAGTTGCAGCATTTATGATGCACAATCACCAGATTCCCCAGGTTTCAAGGTCTTCTATGGTGTCGGCCAGATCATCGGTCAGGATGTTTACATGACCCATTTTCCGTCCACTCCGCGCTTCGGCTTTTCCGTACAGATGCCAGTGGGCTTCGGCTTTCACGGTCATCTGTTGTAAGGCGGCTTCCATATGTTCACCGAGCAGATTGACCATGACAACGGGTTTTAAGAGCACCGGATGGATGAGCGGCAAGCCGCAGATGGCGCGGACATGTTGCCCGAACTGCGAAATATTGCAGGCATTCAATGTGTAGTGACCGGAGTTATGCGGCCTTGGTGCCAACTCATTGACATACATCTCACCGTCCGTTGTGACGAACATTTCCACTGCGAGCGTTCCGATCATGTCAAGTTTTTCTGCCAGCGTTCTCGCCAGGTCAATCGCTTTCGCCTGCCCATCCTGAGGAAGCCGCGCCGGCACGATACTCTGATGCAGGATATTATTGACATGAATATTTTCAGCTACCGGGAATGTGGCGATGTCACCATTCGTTCCCCGGGTAACGATCACGGAGATTTCCAGCTCAAAATCGATAAACGCCTCAAGTACAAACGGTCCTTTGCCGGCGAGTCCTTCAAACGCCATGTCTGCATCTGACATGTCCTTCAGAACAGCCTGTCCTTTGCCGTCGTAACCGCCCCGGGTCGTTTTCAAAACAGAAGGGACGCCGAGGGTTGTGAGTGCGCTTTTCAAGTCCTCTTTTGTTTCGATGTATGCCCAGGGGGCTACGGGAATGTTGAGTGCTTCAATGGCTTCTTTTTCTTTTTTCCGGTCCTGGGTGATCTGTAACAGGTTCCCTCCCTGAGGAAGGTACATGGTGTCAGCCAGATGTTCGGCCGTCTCTCCATCAATGTTCTCAAACTCAAAGGTCAATACGTCGCTGACAGCAGCCAGACTGGCCGCGCCTTCACGATCTGCATAGGCGGCAATCACTTCTGTATCTGAGACCTGCCCGCAAGGTGAGTCTGATGCAGGCTCCATGACGGCGGTGCGGTAGCCCATTTCCTTGGCGGCGATGGCCATCATCCGCCCGAGTTGTCCGCCCCCGAGAATGCCTATCGTCTGTCCGGGTAAAATCGTTTGTTTCTCGTTCATTCTTCAATCTCCCCTGTTTCAATGACATCCTCTTCTGTTTTCTTCCGACGGGCTTTCAGCCGTTCATGAATGCTTTCGTCAAACATCGCCAGTTGCTGCGTGGCAAGAAGTGCGGCATTAATGGCACCGGCTTTCCCGATCGCCACGGTCGCTACAGGCACACCCGCAGGCATTTGCACGATGGAAAGCAGTGAGTCCAGCCCGTTTAAGGCTTTGGACTGAACAGGAACACCGATCACCGGTACAGTCGTTTTTGCTGCCACCATGCCGGGCAGATGCGCGGCACCGCCCGCGCCGGCAATGATAACGCGAATTCCATTGTCAAACGCTTGCTCCGCATACTCAAACATCCGGTCCGGTGTGCGGTGTGCGGAAACCACCTTTGCTTCGTAAGGTACGTTCAGTTCCTTGAGTGTATCGATGGTGTGCTGCATCGTGTCTAAATCCGAGCGGCTTCCCATGATAATGCCGACTTTTTCTGTCATTGCCATCGCCTCCAGCGTAAGTTACGTTACAGCCCCGGATCTCAGAACAAGATGCATCCGGACACATAGAAAAAAGCGTATCAAAGAGGTCCTTCATCATCTGCATGAGGGTCTTCGATACGCTTCACTCCTTTTCGTGCATTGAGATGGCGCATGCCTGTTTAAAAATGGGCATACGTCACTCTTGAAGTTTACATTCGTTTACCCCTCATAGTCCGCTGATTTACGGTCAGCAGGTAGAGACTCCCGGGCCTTATTCCCGGATTTATATGAGGAACTGTTCGATTATCTTCTCTTATCTTAACAAGCGGGGGGAAGGGCCGTCAACTTATTTTCGAACGATAACTGTCTTTCGTGAATTTAATGTTCGTATTTTAGCGATCTCCCGTTCTTCTACTGGTAATAATCATCAGGAATCCAGTTTTTTACCTTCGAAAACGATGCGTTGTTTATCCGCAACCACTTCAATCTTCCCGTTTTGTTTCACTTCTTTGAGAATCGGTTTTTCCATTCTTCTCACTGGATGAAAGCCTTCAGCTTTCATTCTCTCCAAGCATTCATCAATGGTTTCCCCGTCTTCTACAGTAAAGTTTTTCTTCTTCGCCACGGATCAGTCACCTTTTTCTTTCTTTTTCATCTATTATAACGGAGTTTTTCGGGTATACCTAGACAGAGAACGAATTTTTGAAGGGGGTACAAAGAATGAAATTGACATTGTTACTGCTCGCCGGGGCTTTTCTGATTGGAGGAGGCGGGTTCATGTTTTTTAAAAACAATCAGGTTCCCGGTCATGTGGGGAATGAGACGGGTGATTTTGCCGAGGTCCCGTCATCACCCAATGCTGTATCGAGCCAAACGGACGTGGAAGGAAAATACGTGGAGCCCATACCGTTTTCAGGTGACGTGGAGGTTGCGAGAGAAACCTTGAAAACTGTACTGCAGAACATGGGTGCAATTCACCTGGAAAACGTGTCCGACCGTTACATACATGCGGTTTATACGACAAATTTGATGCGTTACAAAAATGATATTGAATTCTTTTTCGATGAAGAGGCCCGTAACATTCATTATCGTTCCGAATCGAGGGTCGGTTATTCGGATATGGGCGAAAACCGTAAGCAGTATGAGATGATTCGGCAGAAATTTGAGGAACAGATCCACTAAGCAGGTGGAAAAGGCTTGAGTTCGGTGACACTGAAACATCCCGCCCGGAAATCGTCTCCGGGCGGGATGTTTGTTTAGTTGACCAGTTTCAGCTGATCTGCTTCCTCATCGACATCCACCTGGACATCTCCGAGTTTCTCACCATCGATAATCGCATCGACGATGAGGTCTTCCACGTGTTCTTGAATGGTGCGGCGAAGGGGTCTGGCCCCGAATTTCGGATCGTATCCTTTGTCGGCAAGCCATTTGACTGCTTCGTCCGTAAAGGTGATCGTCACATCCTGCGCGTGGCTGTGATCAATGACTTCTTTCAGCATCAGACGCACGATCTGTTCAAGCTCGGTTTCACCCAGTTCTCTGAACTGTACAATCCGATCGATCCGGTTCATGAATTCCGGTTTGAAGTACGATTCCAAGGGTCTGGCGTTGGTGGTCATGACAATCACGGTATCTTTAAAACTGACGGTTCTGCCATGGCTGTCCGTCAGGCGCCCGTCTTCAAGCACCTGCAAAAACATGTGCTGCACGTCCGGATGGGCCTTCTCCATTTCATCCAGGAGGATAATGGAATACGGACGGCGTCGGACCCGTTCCGTCAGCTGACCTGCCTCTTCGTGTCCAACATATCCCGGAGGCGAACCGATCAGTTTTGACACCGTATGCTTTTCCATGAATTCACTCATGTCCAGCCGGAGCATCGCTTCACGGTCACCAAACATTTCTTCAGCCAGCGCACGGGTGAGTTCGGTCTTCCCGACACCGGTTTGTCCGTGGAAGAGAAAGGAGGCGATCGGTCTTCCTTCCCGACGGAATCCGGCGCGGCCTCTTCGAATCGCTTTGGCCACAGCCTCTACGGCTTCCGTTTGACCAACGACCCGCTCACTGAGGTTGTCAGCCAGATGCTTCAGTTTGGTCTGTTCATCCTGTTCGAGCTTCTGTACAGGAATGCCCGTCTTCTTTTCAATGATGGCCTGAATATCCGCGACAGTGATCGTCGTCTCCGCTTCATCCGCGCGATCGGCCTGATCGAGCTCGTCTTTCAGCTGCAATTCTTCCTGCCTCAGCCGGGCAGCCTTTTCATACTGCTCTTCTTCCGCAGCCTGCTGCTTTTCTTTCTCGATGACGGCAAGCCGGTTTTCGATGTCTTCCGTTGTTCCTTTACCGCTGTTCAGATTCGCTTTCGCACCGGCCACGTCCATCAGGTCGATCGCCTTGTCGGGCATCTTCCGGTCCTGGATATAGCGGTGAGACAGTTCAGCGCAGGCCGATAGAACTTCGTCGGAATACGTGACACCGTGATAGGCTTCGTATTTAGGGGCCAAGCCTTTCAGAATATCGATCATGTCTTCGACTTTCGGTTCATGGATCGTCACCGGTTCAAAACGCCGCTCAAGAGCTGCATCCTTTTCGATGGTGCGGTATTCCTTAAAAGTGGTGGCACCGATCACCTGGATTTGTCCGCCGGCCAGGGCCGGTTTCAGAATGTTGCCGGCATCCGTTGAGCCTTCGGTTTTGCCGGCACCAACGATCTGATGAATCTCATCGATGAAAAGAATCGTGTCCGGGCTGTCTTCGAGTTCCTTGACGATCTGTTTCATCTTTTCTTCAAACTGTCCCCGGTAACTGGTTCCTGAGAGAATGGATGCCACATCCAGAGAGATGATCTGTTTTCCCTTCAGTTTACCCGGTACGTCGCCCTCATTGATCTTGAGTGCGAGTCCTTCGGCAATCGCCGTTTTTCCGACCCCCGGTTCTCCGATCAGGACCGGGTTGTTCTTGTTCCGACGGTTCAACACTTCTGCCACCTGCTGGATTTCACCTTCTCGTCCGATGACCGGATCGATCAGTCCCTTCTTCGCATTGGCCGTCAGATCGTGACCATACGTATCGAGAAGCCGTTCCTGTTGTTCCTGTGCCGGAGCGCCGTTTGGATTTGCTCCCTGAGCAGCGGATCCTGGTGATCCTGCCTGATGGGACATTCCCTGCCCCTGATGTGGATGATTCATCTGTTCTTGCTTCGACAGCTGTTCATAACAGACTGGACAAAAGGCGGCGGATTGTTCCTGACCGTTGACACTGACCCGGTACAGAATCGTTGCATCGCGTTGTTGACACTGTTGACATTTCATATGCCATTCCTCCTTAAAAGTTCCGGTTAAATTGACTTTGACTATCTTTAACCTTTATTCTGACTTCAGTATAAAACATTGGTCAAAGAAGGTCAAGAAAAAGTTTGATCTATTTTGACCAAATGGAATGGAAAAAGCAGGCGTCCCGTTTCAGGAGCCTGCTTTTTATGTCGTCCGGAAGAACATGTACCTGTTCTTCCCGTTATTCCGTTATCGTCTGCCGGTCTTTAACCGTGCCGCGTGATTTCTTTGTATTGAACAGATCGTACACTTAAATAACGAAAGCCCTGCCTTCTCTTTCATCTTTGCGGCCCCTTGGCCACTCCATTTGATTTAAGACTTGCGATGCGTACAAAGTGTCCGGTCATCCCGGACAGGTCAAACGAATTGCTTTAAAACAACGTTCATAACTATACCATGTTACATAACATCTGTCAACTACTGGTCGATTGAAACCACATCAACGGTATGCGCGTCTACATAAACATCTGCATCATCTTCTTCAGATGCCACTTCCACTTCGTAAATCAGCCGTCCTGACCCCTCGTCATTTCCGGTATATACCAAAATCGCTCCGCTGATGAATCTCGTTCGATGGGCAGAATTTCACCGGTCAGGGCATTGATTTGAAGCTCACCAGTCTGATTACCAGATCGAATGATCACATCTAAGAAAGGTGGATCCTTGTCCAGGAAAAAGAATTCCAGAATTTCTGCCTCCTCACCAAATTCATTCAAAATCACCTGCTGTATCTCTTCAAACGAATAAATCGCAGCCTCCTCGTCCTCATCCTCTGATTCGAAGCGGGTTGGTGTATCCAAAGAAATCAAAGACAACATCATGCCATTCGTCTGATCGACGGTCATTTCGAATACCCTATCAGAGTTATGCAACGTGACAACAAACTGCTCCCGGTTCTGAATGTCCATAGCCTGTCAGTCCGGCAATCAGGAGAACGGATGCTACAATCATCGCACCTTTGAAAGATATCAATTAACTTCACCCGCTTTCTGCATTGGAATGGTGACAGTGAACACGGACCCTTCATTCACTTGGCTTTTGACTTGGATCTCTCCCTGATGGTTCCTGACGATTTGTTTTGCAATCGCCAATCCAAGACCACTGCCCCCATTTTTTCGGACACGTGCTTCGTCAACCCTGTAAAAACGATCAAACACTGTATCAAGATCTTTTTCTGCGATACCGATTCCTTCGTCTATTACTGCCAACACAAAATGTTCTTCCTGTATATTCACATTGACTTTAATTTTGCAAAAAATCTCCAAACAAAAGATTAGAATTCCATTAGAAAAGCTTTTGCCCGAATCACGGCAAAAGCTTTTTTTCCATTCTCTTATACAGCTTCGATCTCATGGGAATTGACATGATTCTTGTGATACATGTTCCAGAGGATGCAGCCTGCTCCCACTGTCACACCAAACCAGAAGGTGATGAGACGGAAGACCAGGGCGAAAACGATGGCTGTCCCTGCGGTCACACCGAAGGCAACAAGCACCATCACCATTACCCCTTCAAAGGTGCCGATCCCGCCAGGTGTTATGGGGGTAAGAGCCGCCATATAGGGAAGAAAAGCAGCCAGAAGCACCGCCAGAAGGCTCAGTTCGAGGCCCATGGACAGGCTGAGGATCAACCCTTTGGCATAAAACAGGGCCCAGATGACAAACGACAAGCGGTAATGAAACCAGATTTTTTTTAATGACCAGTCCCCCAAGGCATTGGATCTTCCCTGGATTACCCGTATGGCTGCGAAGATCAAACCAGCAAGCACGATGAGACCTGCAACAGTGAACCCCGCCCGTGCCGGCGACCACCAGAACCAGACCGTCAATAGTAAAAAAGGAACCAGTGCACTGATACTGATCAGTTTCTGCACGGCGACCGTCTCCATGATCACTTTCAGCCCCAGTGAGAACCGTTGCATGAACATGTGACCTTTTACCGCTTCACTGCCGAATTTCACGGAAGGGGTTATGCCTTCAGTGAATGCGCTGGTAAAGAGAATATTCATGACAGTTAAAAAAGACTTGTGCCCTTTCACCTGAATCAGTCTCATCCACTGGCGGCTCATCAAGACAAACGTCAAAAGCTGAATAAACAGAAGCATCGCAACGATTCCGGGATTGATCATTACTAAAGCTCCCACTACCGGTGAGAAGTCGTATGTAACGAGAAACCAGATGATCAAGCCGCAACATGGTAATAGTAACAAGCGTTGACCTGTTTTCATACCGTATTCTCCTCTATGACCACGCCAGGCGTAAATAAGACGGTTTCCCCGGCCATCCGCATGCCACTGTGGATGACCTTGCCGCAACACGTTTCAAGGTCTTCATTGGAAAGGAAATCGACGTAGTGTTCTTCCACCGGACTTCTCGGAATGCGGCAGAGTACTTTTCTGCACCCGGCATCCTGAATAAGCCTCTCTTTCACCTCCACTTGAGGCGATACCTGCAGCGCAATATGGGCAATGTCATACATGCCTTTCTCAATGTCTCGCCCGTCCTGGTATTTGCACGTCAGTCTTCCATGAAGCACGTTCCAGGAGGCTATAAAGTCGTGGGCCTCTTCGATCACGGCCGGGTCATTGTCGATCACGGTGACATCGGCTCCTGTTTTCTCCGCCAGGAGGCAGGCAGTGAATGGCGTCCGCCCACCGCCAACGCAAAGTACCCGGTGCTCCGAACTGATCTGACCGAGGGCCACTTCTCTTTTGACCATATCGTCATAATAATAAGCGCCAAGGCGTGCACACATGCCCGACTGACTGCATAGTTTCTCACAAACCCTCGTGCAGGATTGAATAAACATGTTACGCCCCACCTCCAAGCGTCACTGTGACCCATTGAAACAACTGGATCCCGTAGTTCGCAAGGCCACCCACGAAAAAGGCAAGAAGGATCGTTGCGGTACTGATGGCCGCAGCCCATTTGAATCTGAATTCTTTCACGAGGACAAAGAACACGCTCATGCATGGAATATAGAGAAGTGCCACAACAGAGCCTACAAACATCTGCGCCAACGTTAAATCCATACCGAGCAAAGGAAGTACGGCCAGTTCTCTTCTCACAACACCCAGGATCAAGGCCACACTGGCTTCAGGAGGCAATCCAAGAAAACTGACCACGACAGGTTCCACGATGAAACTGACATAGTTCAAAGCGCCTGTCTCAATCGTCAATGCCGCAAAGAGAATCCCGATCACCATCGGAATCTCCGCTTCGATCATGAAATGCTTCGTACGCATTTTGACTTTTCCCCATAAGGCACCGGGACTTGGCGGAAGCAGATTCGGCACTTCAATCAGAACCGGATCCAATGTCCCTTTCAGCATTTTATTCAAAACGGTACCGCTGATAAACATCACCACAAAGGAGACCAGAAAGATGGATAAGAGCAACAAAAAGGAATGGTCACCCAAGAGGGCAATAAAGGCTCCGGTCTGGGCAATGCACGGAACTGCCAGACTGACCAGGGCAGAGATGATCAGACGCTCTTTCATACTCGAAGCAGCCCGGGTCCCGATAATCGCCGGCACTGCACAACCGTACCCCATGGAAATGGGGACAATCGAATGACCGTGGAGACCGAAGCGCCGCAGCAGCCCGTCAATCAGAATCCCGAGCCGAGGTAAATAACCGCTGTCCTCCATAAACGACAGCGTAATGTAAAAGAAGAACACATACGGTAAAATCAATGCAATCGGCCACTCCACTGCTTTAATCAGCACACCAAACTCGCCTGCCAAAACCGAATACAGCATGGTCCCTTCTGTGGTAATCCTTGCTGCGATTCCTTCGGCAAAAGGCACGTAGTAATTGTTCAAGAGAGGCAGGAAAAAGACGGCCCGCACGGCTTTCCCCATACCAACGACAAAACCCAGTGCCAACAAAACCATCAGGATCGCAATCGGCAGCCCCGTTGCCGGCTGAATCGTCCACCGCTCCAGTTTATCCTTCACCGTTTCCTGGTAATCCTGATACGTCAGGACATCATCTGCAATGATATCCAGCGAAGGGGTGTCGACGGCTTCTCCAATTGCTGCATGAGGCTTCCCCATGAGCACTTTATTGATTTCAGCGACCAGACGGGTAAACCCTTTCCGTTTCACCGCAACTGCCGGGATCACCGGAGACTGCAAAAACGCTTCGAGCTTTTCAGTATCAATCTGAATGCCTTTGTGTTCCGCCACATCCACCATATTCAATAGAAATACAACCGGGGTATTTCTTTTTTTCAGAGCTTTCGCCAGCTGAAGATTCCGCTCAAGATTGGTCGCGTCGAGTACGCAGACAATCACATCCGCTCCCTGATCGAGCATCTGCATCGCTGCTTCTTCGGCTTTTGACACGGCCTTCAGTGAATAAACCCCCGGCACATCAATCAAAACCGCAGGTTCCTTCGCCAACACGAGGTCTCCCTCCATCGCGGTCACGGTGGTCCCTGCGTAGTTGGCCGTCATCACCCGTTTGTTCGTCAAACTTGAAAAGATCACACTTTTTCCGACGTTCGGATTTCCCATCAAAAGTACTTTTTTCTTGCCATCCGTTCGGATTTCGTGCTCAGTGCTATGGCATGTCATCGGAATTCAACTCCTCAATCCCGAATTCAGAAGCGATCGCGTAATCAATTGCAACCTCCCGCCGGCCTCTCGTCTGCACAACGACAGGGCCGCGCCACGGACTTTTATGCTTAATACAGAGCTCAGAACCGATATGAATGCCCAATCCTTCCAGTAACGGGCACACCGGAAGGGATTTGACTCTGCATCTGGCTTCACACGGAAGATCACAAAGACCTCGTGATTTCATATTCAGGCCCTCCTTAATTGAGAATGATAATCATTAACATCAGCCTACCTGATTTTTTCATCCTTTTGTATACGATGCTCAAATCTTCACGAATTCGTCATCAATTTCACACTTCTTTCATCAAATTGATGAGAAGACAGCGCAAAACCGCCGCATCCGGAGGGATACGGCGGTTGATGGTCACACAATATTTTTTCTTTTTTATTCTCCCAAATACACAAAGTACAGGACAAACACAACCAAGAGAACATACATGATCCAGTGAACTTCCTTGGCACGTCCTTTTGACACCATCGTGATCGGATACATGATAAACCCGAGGGCAATACCCGTTGCAATGCTGTAGGTCAAAGGCATGGCAATGATCGTGAAGAACGCCGGTACCGCAATCTCGAACTTCTTCCAGTCGATGTTCGCGAGCGACCTTGCCATCAGAACCCCGACGACAATCAGAGCCGGTGCGGTTACGGCAGCCGTGACCACTACCAGGAGTGGACTGAAGAGCAGGGCAACGAGGAAGAGTGCCCCGGTAACAAGAGACGCAAAACCGGTTCTCGCACCTGCGGCGATGCCTGACGATGATTCGATGTAAGCCGTTGTCGTCGACGTACCAAGAATGGCACCGATGGACGTGGCTGAAGAATCTGCCAGCAAGGCGCGCTGGGCACGTGGCAGTTTGTTATCTTTCACAAAGCCAGCCTGGTTCGCGACGGCATAGAGGGTTCCTGCCGTATCGAAAAAGTCCACGAAGAGAAACGTCAGGATGACAATCATTAATTGAACGGTGAAAATTTCGCCGAGACTCATTTCCCCGAACGGGGCAAATGCTGCACCGAACGTCGGTGCAAGACTCGGGATTGTGCCGATGATCTGTTCCGGAACCGGAACCGTATTGAAGAGCATTCCGACGAGTGCTGTGATGACCATCCCGTAAAAAATCCCGCCTTTTAAACCGAACGCCATGAGAATGACGGTAATCACCACACCAAATACTGCAAGCAAAGTAGCCGGATTGGTCAGGTCACCAATTTCAACCAGTGTGGCTTCAGAAGCCACGACAATCTCTGCATTCTGAAGACCGATAAATGCGATGAACAAACCGATACCGGCACCGGCGGCATACTTCAACTCCGCAGGAATGGCGTTTATGATAAATTCGCGAATGCCAACCACTGTGATCAAAATGAAAATCAAACCTGAAATGAATACACCCAAGAGAGCCGTTTCCCAAGGGATTCCGAGACCAAGAACAACCGAATACGTGAAGAATGCATTCAGCCCCATTCCCGGTGCCAGCGCTATGGGGTATCTAGCGATAAGGCCCATGATGATGGTACCGATCGCCGCGGCGAGGGCTGTGGCCACATAAACAGCTCCCTGATCCATGCCCGCTCCGGAAAGGATATCCGGATTCACAAAAAGAATGTACGCCATGGCAAGGAATGTCGTTAAGCCCCCCATGATTTCTCTTGAATAATTCGTGCCTAATTCGTCAAACTGAAAATACTTCTGCATGTCCCATATCTCCTTTTTTCTGATAGTGAAGGTCAGGGCACAAGAAAAGCCCTGCCTCCGGATGAATCCAGGAGCAGGGCTTTAACGTTTCCATTCACAATACCCAGGTCTGCAGCAAAATAAGCTGCAGGTATCCGTTAGTTCACCCACCAAAATGCGATCACTGAACAACATATACCTGACTATTGTTCGTAGTCAGACCCTTTCCGGGGGTCTGGTAGAAACTCTTGGGCCCTATTCCCAATATTATACGAACGAAATAATGTATAAGTACATGAGTCAGTTTAGCAACACCTAAATGGATTGTCAATAAAAAACGAACATTCCTTAAGTTAAATTTCCTAACATTCGGTTATTCCCATTCTATGGTACTTGGTGGCTTGGATGTGATGTCATACACGACCCGATTGACGTGTTTCACCTCATTCACAATTCTTGTGGAAATGATCTCCAGAATGTCATAGGGAATCCTCGCCCAGTCGCTCGTCATTCCATCGATGGATGTAACTGCGCGGATCCCTACCGTATAGTCATACGTGCGGGCATCACCCATAACACCGACACTGCGCATATCAGGAAGTGCCGTAAAGTACTGCCAGATATGACGGTCCAGACCTGCTTTTTTGATTTCGTCA
This sequence comes from Salisediminibacterium beveridgei, assembly GCF_001721685.1. GTDB lineage: Bacteria > Bacillota > Bacilli > Bacillales > Salisediminibacteriaceae > Salisediminibacterium > Salisediminibacterium beveridgei. The sequence continues at coordinate 2,813,662 of NZ_CP012502.1, forward strand.
CGGAGAATCGCATCAGATTCCCGAACGATCTCCAGCTTTTCCTGCGTGATCTCGCCGAGAACACGGATGCCAAGACCCGGTCCAGGGAACGGCTGACGCCAGACGATTTCATCAGACAGACCCAGTTCGGCACCAACAGCACGCACCTCGTCTTTGAACAGGGTATTCAACGGTTCAATTAAATCGAAGTGCATGTTTTCAGGGAGCCCCCCGACGTTATGGTGAGACTTGATGGTCTGGGCTGTATCCGTACCGCTCTCGATGATATCCGTATACAGCGTCCCTTGAGCGAGGAAGTCCACATCCTGAAGTTTACCTGCTTCTTCTTCAAAGATATAGATGAATTCATTACCGATGATTTTACGCTTTTGCTCCGGATCACTGATGCCTTCGAGTTTTTTCAGAAAGCGTTCCTGTGCATCGATTTTGATGACATTCATATCAAAACCATCCGCGAAGATTTTCATGACACTCTCCGCTTCATTTTTCCTTAACAGTCCGTGGTCAATGAACATGCAGATCAGCTGATCGCCGATGGCTTTATGTAACAAAGCAGCCACAACAGAGGAGTCCACACCGCCACTCAAAGCACAGAGGACCTTCCGATTACCAACAGATTCACGTACTTTATCCACTTCTATATCAATGAAGTTCTCCATGGACCAGTTGCCCTCGCAGCCGCATACTTCATAGATGAAATTCTTCAGCATCGCCGTGCCGTGTTCGGTATTCTGTACTTCCGGATGAAACTGTACACCATAAAGATGACGGCTCTCATTACTCATGGCCGCAACCGGACAGTTATCATTGACTGCGTCCACTTGAAAACCCGCCGGTGGCGCTTTGACGAGGTCGCCGTGACTCATCCAGACCATCTGCTCTTTTGGCAGATCTTTAAAAAGCAGGGACTCATTTTGCAGCTTGATCACGGCCTTCCCGTATTCCCGGTGATGAGCGGCTTCCACACCACCATCAAAATGATCGGTCATCAGCTGCATGCCGTAACAGATGCCAAGTACGGGAATGCCGAGATCGAAAATGGCTTCATCACAGCGCGGTGCACCGTCCGCATAGACACTCCCGGGCCCGCCGGAAAAGATAATCCCTGTCGGGTTCATCGCTCTCACGTCTTCGGCAGTGGTTTTGTGGGTGACCAGTTCACTGAATACGCCGAGGTCACGGATTCTTCTGGTGATCAGCTGGTTATACTGACCCCCGAAATCAAGCACAATAATCTTTTCGTTTAGTTCTTCCACACGATTCACCTCATTAAATCTTCAGATTTGATTGACCCTGTTCAAATAAAGAAACTTGGCTTTTCACCATAGTGATGGCGAAAGCCTCGGTTGCACTTATACTTTTTTAAAAGTATTAAAAACTGCCTTCGTCCCTTTTTACAGGAGCGAAGGCAGTTTTATCCCTTGTGCCGGGAAAAAATCCACCTTCATAGTCAGGTTATTTACGGTAACCTGGTAGAGACTTCCGGACCGTATTTCCGGGGATATACGAAGCGTGTTTTGTTTGTCCGTTGCAGATTGATTAATTTTATCAGTCGCATAGTCATTGGTCAAGACCTACTGGTAGAGACGTTTCAACATCTCTTCCCAGTCCTTCTGATGCTTTTGCCATTCACCTTTCGGGTCTCCACCACCATAATACATCCGCTCGTAAGCCTTCGTCAGCTTCATCATCGCCTGTGAGCTGACAGCCTGATCCACCCGGCGGGCATATTCTCTTAACGTTTCACCTTCTGCTCTTGGCAGGCCTTCCTTCTCTAACAGCCACAGCAGTCGTTTGTACGCATTTTTAAAGGATCGGTCTGTCCCGCTCACTTTGTAAAGCAAGAAGAAGAAGCGGTTCATCAGCTTACTTTGCTTTTGATACGTCAGCATGACCATGAAAAGCACGACAATGGAAATCAAGATGTTCCCCGGGGTCAACCAGTTTCGCCAGGAACTTTCCCCGTCAGCTCCCTCCCCATCACCGACGGCTTCACCCGGATCGAATCCTTCATCCGGATCCGGAAAACGGTCATCGGCCAAATCGTCTGAAGGGTCGGGCGCGTCCGGGTCGTCACCATCGAGATCCAAATCAATGTCAACCGGTTCTGTGGAGAAATCGGCATAGTTCTCAAAGCCCTGTGTCGGTTCAAACGGTACCCAACCGACCTCCGGAAAATAGACTTCAACCCATGAATGAGCGTTGCCGTTAGTGACCTCATATACGAACTGATCATCTTCTGTCTGTTCGAGTTCTTCACCGGCCGTAAAGCCTTTCACCCAGCGCGCAGGGATGTCCAGTGTCCTGAGCAGCACCACCATCGACGTGGAATAGTTGTCACAGTACCCAGCCTGCGTTTCAAACAGAAACTGATCCACATAGTCTTCATCATCTTCCGGGACGGGTACATCTGTCGTCTGATAGACAAAATCATTCTGACCGAAATACTGTTCGATCGCTACTGCCTGATCATACCGGTTATCTTCTTCTGCCGTAATTTCAACCGCCAGCTCGCCGACTCGTTCAGGCAGATCATCCGGTAACTGTGTGTACATGTCAATGATTGCGTCCGGATCATTCTCCTCGGTCTCCTCCATCGTCGGAATCGGAAAACTGAAATCCAGGAAAGTGATGTCATACGCCTCGAGGAGTACGTCGTCGCCCATTTCTCTGCCGTCCACACGTCCGCCAATCGTATCCACTTCGAATTGAAGTGCATCCGTGCCGATTACATCACCATCAATGTTTGCGGTGATCTCCTCTCTGGGGGCATCCATGAGCTGCCCCGGATAGAACAAGTGTGAAAAACCGACTCCGGAACTCATTTGAATCGTCGCCGTTGTCTGTTCATGATCCCGGGTCTTGTCTTCGTCATACATCCAGTAATCAATCGCTTCAGGATCAAAGACATCTCCTGTTGGCTGGTAGTCTGTCTCCGAATTCACCCAGCCGCGCCCCGTATACTCATCTTTCGATTCACCGCGCCAGTATACCGGATTGTCCGTCACCGCCTGGAATACAACGCTCTCATCCTGGATAAATCCACCACCGAGCTGTTCATCATTCTCGCCGTAGCCGACACGTCTGACCGTGCCGCCTGAACCACCGCCAAATCCGCCTTCGCCTGTAACGAAACCGCGAATCGTCGGCACCGGATCGGACCATTGAGGCTCAGGTTTCGGCATCAGAAAGGCCACAACAATCGCAATGGATACCATCGCAATCAGCGTGTACATCCAGGCTACCGGGAGAAAAGTCTCCGATTTTCGGCCAATTTCTTTTTCTGACTCCTGCACATCAAGCATATGCAACAGCGTCATCATAAAGAAGCCGATGACAACAATCCTGACGATCGCCTGTGATGCATCCACAACGGTAAAGGTATCAAGAATCGTGATGTAAACAACCGTTGCCAGCAGGAAAAAAAACACCCGCCGCGTTTGAAAAACCCAAAAATACATCAGGTAGCAGATCAATGCCAAGAGCATAAAGAGGAGCAAGGTACGAAACGGATTCGTGAGCATCTCCATGTCACCTGAAAACAAAAGCCCCATGTTGTGACGGATCTCCCCGCCGATCATCCGGATGGACTCACCGCCACCTTCTCTTGCAAGAAACGGCCCTTCATAGAAAATGCGATGCAATCCGAAAACAGCTGCAACTGCCAAAACCGGGAGATTGACCCAGATCGGCAGCCGGATGTAAATCAGTGCGGCACTCACCAATGCAAAACCAAGAAACACCTCAAGGCTTGATGTATCGGTAATCGCCGGGATCGGCCTGAGCCATTCCCACAAAATTAAAAAGGCCAGCACATAAATAAACAGATGCACGATGGAGAAGGACTGTTTTGATTGTCGACTCACCATTGCCCACCTGCCTTTTGCCGGTTTCTTGCATCAATGTCCCCGGAATTCATCCGGGTCGTCATCACACCAATCCGCTCAAGCTCTTTCTGACGTTCCTGTTCCCACTGATCCAGTTCATCGTCGAGCTTGGTCATCAGGAAAAAGTAGATCTGCTTCCTTCTGCTTGAGATCGTCTTTAGTTGCCGTAAGAGTTCATCATCGAGGGCCGTGGCAATCACGATCACCGTTGATCCGGAGGTGAGCTGATTTTCAATATCAACCAGCTTCACAGCAAAACCCGAACCCTCATCCGGCTCAATTTCCGAGAGGTGGGTGACGAGCTTTTTCTGATGATCAGTCCCGTTGCCTAATGAGAAGGAATGGACTTGTTTCCCAACGGTCATCATGCCCACATCCAGCTGCCGTTCATACGCGTACATGATAATGGATGTTGCCAGTTCAATCCCCTCTTCATAAGATTGCAGCGTGTCATATGTGGTATTCGGTACGTAGTTACTGAGCAGAATCATGAAATTTTGACCGATGTAATCTTCAAATTCCTTCGTCATGAGCTTGGATGACCTTGCGGTGACTTTCCAGTCAATGCTGGTCAGTTTGTCACCTGGTTCATATTCCCTCGCTCCTGCAATGGATGTGCGGTCTTCCACGAAATCCTGATTCGATTTCCGCGTTTCGGTCTCGTGCCGCTCAAAAGCCTCCCAGGAGTCAATGTGATGATAATCCGGATACACCAAGAGCCAATCCGCCGATTCCGAAAAGCGGCGCTTCGTTACCCAGCCGAACACATCACTGGTTGTGAGCCATGTGCCGAGAAACTGATAGCTCCCTCGTTTCGCATCACGAACCTGATATTCATACGTTAATTCTTTCTTGAACGACGGATAGAAGATCATCTCCGTTTGCCGGCCATGCACCTGTTCTTTGAGGCGTTTCTCCATAGCATCGTTGACGCCAAGATATAAAAATGGAAAGGGGAGTTTCCGACGCAGTATAACCTTCACATGGACATCTTCCCCTGCTGGAAGGGCCGATTGTTCAAGATGACGGGACACGTCAAAGTGCCCGAGAGGAACCAATGTGTACAAAAGCATCAGGATCATTAATAAGGTGACACTGTAAAATAAAAACCAGCTGACAAAACCGCCTTGAAACATGGCATAACTGAATAACCCTGCGAAGATGGCAAGGATCAGCACAACTCTGAGAATCACGATCACCCAATACCAGCCTGTCCAGTCTCTTACCCTCATCCGCCGATCTCTTCCCCGGCGGGCACACGGACCTGTTCAATCACGTCGGCCACGATCCGCTCATTGGACTGGTTTGACAGTTTCGCATCCGACGTGAGAATCATGCGGTGCTGCAATACATATGGGGCAAGAAATTTCACATCGTCCGGAACGGTGTAGTTTCTCCCCTGCATGAGCGCGAGCGCCTGTGCGGCCTTCATAAGTGAGATCGATGCCCGGGGACTTGCGCCGAGAGAAACCGCATGATGAAGCCTCGTTGAGGTGACAAGATCAATGATGTAGTGTTTGACTGACTGGTGCACTTTCACCTGTTGCACTTCTTTTTTGATATTGACCACATCCTGAAGACTCAAGACTTCTGAGAGACTTTCAATGGGATGCTGCCGTTCCACCCGGTTTAACACATCGAGTTCTTCCGTTTTCGTCGGGTATCCGATTTTGAATTTGAACAAAAAGCGGTCTAATTGCGCCTCCGGCAAAGGATAGGTCCCGCTGTACTCGATCGGGTTTTGTGTCGCCATGACGAGAAACGGATCCTGTAAGGTTCTCGTTTCACCATCGACGGTAACACTCCCTTCCTCCAGAGCCTCGAGAAGGGCTGCCTGTGTTTTCGGGGATGTCCGGTTGATTTCATCGGCCAAAACGATATTCGACATAACGGGTCCCGGCCGGAAATGAAATTCCATGTCCTTTTGATTGAAAACCGATACCCCTGTTACGTCGGAAGGAAGCAAGTCCGGCGTAAACTGGATCCGTTTGAATTCTGCTCCAATGGACTTGGCAATGGCACGTACCATCATGGTCTTCCCGACTCCCGGCACATCTTCAAGGAGAACATGACCGCCGCAAAGAAGCGCGACAACACTCAATTCGACTTCCCGGCGTTTTCCAACAACCACTTTCTCTACGTTATCAATTAATGTGCGCACCTGTCCGTGCTCCACGAGGGACTGATATGATCTGATTTTCACTGGCGTGACCTCCTTCGTCTGAATGAACAGTTACATTCACTATTCCCATCTTATCATGAAATCAATGATTTTTCGTGGTATAACCCTTTGATCGTAAACTGTTACACGATTCATCAGACTGCCTGTCAACCGCGCACAGGAAATCCCCCAGAATCAGCTGATTCTGAGGGACATCCACGTCTATGAAATGCGTTTCAACGGCTCTGGTCTGGCATAGACAAACCCCTGGATCACATCGCAATGGGTCTGACGCAGGATGCGCACCTGCCCTTCGGTTTCAACGCCTTCAACCACAACGCGGTACCCCATGGAATGGGCGATATTAATTATCGCAACGAGCAGAATCCGCGCCCGGTCATCGGTTTCAACCCGATCGATAAACGACTTATCCACTTTGACTTCATCTGTCTGAAACTGACTGATATAACTCAGGGAAGAATACCCGCTCCCAAAATCATCAAGTGATATTTTGAACCCGTCTTCCCGAAGGCGCTTGATCGTCTGATTCACGAGCGCTGTTTCGGCAATGAACACATCTTCAGTGATTTCCAACACAATATGTTCAGGTGAGATTCCCCGCTTTTGCACCTGCTGATTCAGGAATCTCCGGTATTCTTCTGTGAGGAATACAACCGGCGGGATATTAATCGACACTTCAACACCCGCTCCATAGCGCGCCACCAGTTCCGGATAATCCTTCAAAGCAAGCTTCGTCACATGTTCGGTGAAATCCATCATTAATCCGGCCCGGTCGATTGCCGGGATGAAATCACCTGGATTGACAAAACCGAATTCACTGGATTCCCAGCGGCAGAGGGCCTCCACACCGATAACACGCCTGTCAGTCGCAGCATGTTTTTCCTGATAAAAAAGAGTGAATTCATTGCGGTTCAAAGCTGTCTCGAGATGATGCTTATACTGGGTCCGTTTTTCAATCGCATCATACATTTCCTGTTCAAAGAAAACCGCTTGATCTTCTTGATGTTCCTTGGCAATCTGCATGGCTACGGACGCCCGCTGATAGAGCTCCTCAAATGAAACAATGTCTTTCGTCACAGAGCAAACACCAATATGAAATTCAAGGGCTTGAGAAAACCCGACGCTCTGGTAATTGCGGTTGAGCTCACGCTTCTTCTCTCTGATATGCGCCAAGAGCTCATTCCTCTCGAAACGTTCCACCCAAATGGCGAATTCATTCCCGCCAATACGGACCGGTTTGACATCATCCCCGGTTTCCATCTGACTGAGTAATCCCCCCAGAATCCGGATCATTTCATCCCCATAGGCATGACCATAAAGGGAGTTGATCACTTTGAAATTCCGGGCATCCAGGAGGACCAGGTGCCTGCCGATGCCGGCCTCCTCCAGACGATTTCCAGCATAGTCGTTCAGCCAGTTCCGATTCGGAAGGCCCGTCAGATCATCATAGTAGGCATACCGGTAAATGCGGTCATCCTTGTCCTGCATGGCATTGACCATCTTATTATAGCTTGACACGAGCTGACCGACCTCGTCTTGCCGGCTCACTTCCGGAACACGTTCATAGCTGCCTCTTTTCATTTTCACCATTGCCTGTTCAAGGCTCATTAAAGGCTTTGTGAAGCCGGAGAAGAAATATACCGACAAAAGGACGCCCCCGATCACCAGCAGAAAAACGACGGCAAATGTCACCCACATAATGGCATTTGCGTCTTCGTTAAAATCCGTCATGTACGTCCCGGCAGTCACCACCCACTCCCAGTCTTCGTCATAATCGGCATAAACCACTTTTTCCCCGGTTTCCTCTTCAAAAGGGAGGTTCCATGTATAATGCACGAACCCCCCACCGTCCATCGCCTGGTTAATTTTATCTTGCACAAACAGATAACCATCTTCCGAATCATTTCCAACATCCGTGACGTCCCAGACATCTTCCCCTTCAAGGGTAGGGTGCAGCACTTCGATCCCCTCAGGACTGTAAACGATAAAATAGCCGTTTTCACCAAGGTCCACCGGGCCCTCGATGGGGCGTGTTCCATCTTCGGCCAGAGGGCCGAGGAGAATTTCTTTCACATCCTCCTGGGCCTCTTCTTGCGTTATGAAACCTTCCTCTGCATCCGTTCTTTTCTCTTCGATCAGCATCATCGCTGTATGTACACCATTTTCAAGAATATCCTGCCCTCGTTCATCGAGTGCATTTTTTGACAGCTGGAAGCTGGAATATCCAATAACCATGGTTGTCATGGTTAATAATAAAAAGGTATAAATCAACAGCCTCGCATTCAGTGTCACCCTTTTTACCCGCCGGAACATGCCATCACATCCCACTGTAATTTTCCATCCATTTGCATTATACCATGCCTTGCGTGGGAGATTCGATGGTTCAGAGGAAAAAAATGAAAAAATGCTGCACCGGAATATTCATCCGGTACAGCAGTATTTTCAATTCGCTACATGCCCTGTTTCATTTGATGGTGGGGCTGATGATGATGGCCTTTCGGTGTCCGGTGTTCACTTAAGGTGTCTTCTTGTTCCACTGGAATTTTACCCAGTTCTTTGTCCACATTCACCACGACGACATAGTCCCCCTGCTCAAAGAAGGCTTTGTACGAAGCCGCAGCTTCTTCCTCTCTATGAATCACTTCTACGTCCTCTTCCTTTACGCCTTTGATTTCAAGCTCGCGTATGACACCTTCTTTTTGATCCAGTGAATGCAACACAGCGACAACCTGCTTATCCATACCGATACACCTCCGTTAAACGTTGTGCCCTATAAAAATCAGTACCCCCGAATCATATGGTTAAAACGAGTTTCTGACAACTACTTCATCAAGAGGCAAACGGCTGCTGACTCTCGGATCCGTTTCCCGTTTACCGACCGTTACCAGCATGACGGGTACATAACGTTCCGGGATATGGAATGCCTCGATAAATGCATCCCGGTCAAATCCGCCCATCGGACATGTGTCATAGCCCATCCCTCTTGCCGAGAGCATCAGCTGCATAGCAGCCAGTGACGCGTTCAAGATCGCTTCGTCCCGTGGGAAAGACGTATCACCTTCATATAAACTGTTGATACTGCCAACGATTTTCTCTTTGATCTCTTCGGTCAGATGCCCCTGCTTCACAGCATCTGTAAAAATACCCTCTACATTTCGATTCGCTTCGATGTCCCCGAGAATGCCAATCACTGCGGCACTGTCTTTGACCTGCTTTTGCCCGTAAGCAATCGGCAGGAGCTTTTCCTGCTGTGCTTCATCATCAATCACGAGAAATTTCCAGTGCTGCAGATTCCAGGACGACGGGGCCGTCACGCTCATCTCGAGCATCTGCTTCAGCTCTTCTTCAGGGATTTTTACAGATGGATCATAAGCTTTTACCGAATGCCGTTCTTCCATTGTCTGAAAAAGACCGGCATCTGCGATCGTATGGTTATTTGTCATGGTTCTTCACCTCAGGATTCATGGTTTTCCCATCGACCAGCGTGGGATTACATCAATCAGTCTACCACCCGTTTTCAACTCGTTCAAACGATCTGTTTTTCCTCCTGAAGAGACGTTCAAATTCTCCGGTTTCGTTTAATCAGCCAAATGGCGAGAATAATCAATATGACAATAATACTCGTCAGAATACCAAACGTCGGCCAGTAAATCCATTCATTCAGGTCCATCATCTCCATCACCTCTAGTCACCCGATTCCCGATTTACAGGAAGTAAACACCTGATTGTTCTGCTTGGCACGATCAGATGACACGGAATCGTCACAACTTTTGGAGTAAACATCATTTACAGATCGTTAAGTCTGGTGTAGTATACCCTTATAGGTATCTTGTTACTACATTCACAAGATTAATGATTGACCATACAGGAGGATGATGAAACATGAGCAGAAAAATAATCGTTGTAGGCGGCGTAGCCGGCGGAGCAACCGCTGCAGCCAGACTTCGTCGCATTGATGAAACATCGCACATCGTTGTATTTGAAAAAGGGGAGCATATTTCGTTCGCAAACTGCGGACTCCCTTATTATATTGGAGGGTCCATTGAAGACCGGGAGAAATTGCTCGTTCAGACTGTCGAAGGCATGAGCCGGAAATTCAATCTCGATATCCGCAACCTCTCCGAAGTAACAGCCATCAACCGGGAGGAAAAAACGGTGACCGTCAAACAGGTTGCCACCGGGAACGAGTACACCGAAAGCTACGATCAGCTGATCCTTTCACCGGGCGCCCGTCCGATTGTTCCACCCATTGCAGGACTGAATGACAGTATAAATGTATTTACGCTTCGAAATATACCAGATACAGATAAGATCAAAAGCTGGGTGGATGAGCGTTCTCCAAAGAAAGCTGTCATTGTCGGCGGCGGATTCATCGGTCTTGAAATGGCTGAGAATCTGCATGAGCGCGGTATTGACGTAACCGTTGTTGAAATGGGGGATCAGGTCATGCAGCCGATCGATCCTGAAATGGCTGCCATTGTTCACCAGCATATTCAAGACCATGGCCGTCTGATTCTCGAAGATGGTGTGCATGCTTTCAAAGAGGAGGGACGTAAAGTGGTCCTGTCGAGTGGCCGGGAGCTCGAAAGTGACATCACGATTCTCTCCATTGGTGTCCGGCCTGAAAACGAACTGGCTGTCAATGCCGGGTTAAAAACGGGTGATCGCGGCGGCATTCTCGTCAATGAATACCTGCAGACTGAAGATGAAGCCATCTATGCCATCGGTGATGCCATCGAGGTCCGCGATTACATTCAGGACACGCCGGTGATGGTTCCCCTTGCCTGGCCTGCAAACCGTCAGGGACGTATTGTTGCAGATACCATCTACGGGAAACCAACTGCCTACAACGGCACGCTTGGCACATCGATTGCGAAGGTATTTGACCTGACGGTGGCTGCGACCGGAAACAACGAAAAGACATTAAAGCAGCTGGGCGTGAATTATAAAGCGGTTCACGTGCATCCAGGTTCCCATGCGGGATACTACCCGGGCGCATCACCGGTATCTTTGAAAATGACATTCGATCCGGAAAGCGGACAGATCTTCGGTGCGCAGGGCGTTGGACTCGATGGTGTAGACAAGCGGATTGATGTGATTGCAACAGCGATCAAAGGCGGCTTGACCGTATTTGATTTACCTGAACTGGAGCTTGCTTACGCACCACCCTATTCTTCCGCCAAGGACCCGGTTAATATGCTCGGCTATGTGGCAACCCATGTGGCAGATGGCGATTTGAAAATTGTGCATTTCGATGAGATCGATGACATCGTTTCACAAGGCGGTTTCCTCGTCGATGTCCGCGATCCGCAGGAAGTGGAGATGGGGGCAATTCCCGGAGCCGTTAACATCCCGCTTGATACCATCCGCGAACGTCTCGACGAATTCCCGTCAGATCAGCCGGTCTATATCACGTGCCAGGTTGGTCTCAGAGGCTACCTAGCCACACGCATCCTTGAGCAAAATGGCATTGACACCATTAACCTCAGTGGCGGCTACAAAACGTATGCCTGCGTGAATCACATCTGTACCGATTCGGTGCGGGATGATATTGAACCGGAAGACGCTGGCAACAAGCCGCAGACCGGCAGAAAAGAAGCAGATCTTGTGATCGATGCCACCGGACTCAGCTGCCCGGGGCCGATTATGAAGCTGCATCAAGGTATCAAGACACTAGAAGACGGTCAAACCGTTAAGATCAGCGTAACAGACAGCGGATTTGTCAGAGATGTAGACGCATGGTGCAAAAATACTGGTCACACGCTTGTTGAAAAATCGACAGAGAAAGGCAATATCCACGCCATCGTTGCCAGAGGCAGTATGGTCAAAGCCTGATACAATGATTCGCCCCCTGAACCTTTTTGTTCAGGGGGTTTTCCATGTACTTCATAGCACTATCTAAATCCGTTAAAGGATTGAAGGATAAACGCAACGAAGGCTTTCGCCATTTATGCTTGGCGAGAAGCCAAGTTTTCTTTATCAAAACCCCTGCCTCTAAACAAAGAGACAGGGGTTATCTGATGAATCAGGATGCGTTGAACACATCTTGTTCGATTTGCTTTAACTGGTAAAAGACACCACGTTTGTTCATGAGTTCTTGATACGTCCCGGTTTCTGCAACCTGCCCATGATCCATGACAATGATCTGGTCGGCTTCTTCAAGACCCGTGAGACGGTGACTGACGATCAGAACCGTGTCTTCAGCCGTTTCGTTTCGAAGATGGCGATATAAGACCTGTTCCATGGATGGATCCACCGATGAGAATGGCTCATCCAAAAACCAATTTCGTCCCCCGCGCAGGAGAAGCCTTGCAAAAGCGAGGCGTTGACGTTCGCCGCCGGAGAGATTGCCGCCCTGTTCAGTGACAGGGTCATCAAGACTCAATCCCTCGAGGAATACATCTCTCAGCACCTGTTGCAGCATGTCGTCAGCAGTCTCGTCATTTGCCAGTAAAAGATTTTCCCGGATTGTTCCTGCAAAAAAATGGCTGTCCTGAAGCTGAATACGGCTGTTTTCATACAGTGAATCCAGCCGGTAAGAGTGAATGGTTTCCCCGTTCCAGAGAACTTCTCCCTCAGCGGCTTCAAACATGCCCAACAACAGATGCAGCATACTCGATTTGCCTGATCCACTCGGCCCGACAACGACCGTCGTTGACCCTGGTGAACAAGTGACGTCGACATTCTTCAATGCCGGACTGCTTTCCTCATCAAAATGCAGGCCTACGCTTCTCAGTTTCACCGATGCCGGCGCTGACGCCAGTTCTCTCTCTCCTTCAGGAATCACATCCGTATCCACTGCGTCTTTCAGTCTGCCTGCTGCGGTCTGATTATCCTCATAGTACACCGGCACAGCGGCCATCGGTGCAGCATTTTCGAATACGGTCAGAGATACCATCACCAGCATCGCAAGAAAGATGCCTTCAAGACCCTCGGTACTGACCAGGTAGGCACCCGTAGTCAGAATCAGCACACTGACCAGGAAAGTAACGCCCTGATTGACCGTCTGATTTTCGAGTATCCGCAGCTGCTCTTTTTTCTGCGCCTGAATCACCTGATCCGATACGTTTAAAACGTCGTCTTTTTTATCATCCAGTTTTTGATGCAGTAATAAATCCCGATGCCCGAAAAGCATTTCCGTCACTTCGCCACTGAGTTCTGCCCGGAGCTGACGGACGCGGTTAGCGGTCTTTTTTTGCCGCATGGCATAAATGTAGGGGATCAAGAGGCTTGTGAGCAAAAGCCCAAACACAAGCAGGAGTGCGATGATCCAAGAGAACCATGCGGTAAAGACGATCGTGATCAGGAAAATGACCATCGCCGCCGCGGGCGGATAGACGACCCGCAGGAAATAATTCTGCAGGCTTTCCACGTCACCGACGATGCGCCCGAGGAGATCCCCGCTTCGAAATCGCCTTGATAAGCCAGGTGCCAAGGGGGCAAGCCGCTCAAAGAAATAAACTCTGAAACGGCCGAGCATGGTAAAGGTCGCCCGGTGAGAGACGAGGCGTTCACTGTAGCGAAACAACGCACGGGACACACTGAAAAATTTGAGCAGGGCGATGCTGATCGTCAACACGTAAAAGGCATTGGTCACCGCAGCTGCGGATATCAGGTAACCGCTGTTCGCAAATAAAGCGACTGCACCGAGTGCGGCGAGTACACCGTAAACAACCGATTTGATCAGATCTTTTTTTTCTTCCAGCATGAGCCGGGTGATGATTGTGAGTTCCTTCATTGTGCCTCACCTCCCGTGTTCACTGTGACCATGTCCCGGTATGTCGGGATTCGTTCGAGCAGTTCGCGATGTGTGCCGATCCCTGAGAGCTTCCCATCTTCGAGATAGAGAATCTGATCTGCAGACTGAATCGTGTGCAAGCGGTGTGCGACGGTGATCATCGTCGCCCCCTTTGCCAAACGGCTGATTCCCTCTTGAAGAAGTTGTTCTGTTCTCAGATCGAGTCCGGTGGTCGGTTCATCGAAAACGATGACGTCCGGTTTTTTAATAAACGCACGGGCCAAAGCAATGCGCTGACGCTCACCGCCTGAGAGGCCCCGTCCACCTTCACCGATCGGGGTATCCAATCCATCAGGTAACCGCTCGACCAATTCCTGAAGCCCTGTTTCCTTCACGGCTGAATACACCTCGGTTTCAGTGGCTTCGTTCACAGATCCGAGGCAGATATTGTCTCTGACAGTGCCGCTGAACAGATACGGTGATTGAGTAATATAGCTGACGGCATCGAGCCACTCCTCCTGTTTCAGTTCTTTTAAAGGGGTAGCATTGACCAGCATCTCGCCCTTTTGAGGTGAAACGAGGCCGCTCATCAGCTGAAGCAGTGTGGATTTCCCTGCTCCGCTGGCCCCGACAACCGCGGTGTGTGAACCTGGTTCCATGTTGAAATCCAACGGACCAAGAGCAAACTGATCCGTTCCATAAGTAAATTGAACCTCGCGTATTTCGAGATGAACCGGACCTTCTGCCAGTCTTTTCTCTCCCCAGACAGGTTCATGAGAGTCTTCTTCAAGGATCGAACGGATCCGTTCCCAAGAGCCGGTACTGCTCTTCCCGTTATGAAAAGCGGTTCCCAGTTCTTTCAGGGAAGCAAAGAATTCCGGCGCCAGAATCAAGACGAAAAAGGCGGTGAAAAACGTCAGCTGGTCAAAAATCACCAGCCTGAGGCCGACTTCGAGGGCCACCAGGGCAATGCTCAACATCGAGATGAATTCCAGCATCAAAGACGAAAGGAAGGCGACCTTCAGGACATCCATTGTCGCATCCCGATAGCCGGTGCTGCTCTGCCGGATGGCATCCGCTTTCTCCTTCGTTTTCCCGAGAAATCGTAATGTGACAAGTCCTTGCAACAGATCCAGAAACGTACCAGAAAAACGGTTCAGCTTTTCCATTTGTGCTTCGGATTTCTTTTCTGCATTCTTTCCCACCACGATCATCATGATCGGAATAAACGGTGCCGTGATGAGCAGGATCAAACCGCTTACCCAGTTCATATAAAAAATTGCTGCCAACAAAACCAGTGGTACCGTCGATGACAGAATCAGCTGCGGGTAATATTTGCTCACATACCCTTCTGCTTCGTCGACCGAATCCACAAATATGCCGGTTCGCTCACCGGAGAGGGTGTCGTTTGCCGGTCTCGTTTCTTTCATGCTGAAATGTTCAGCAAGTGTATGCCGGTATTCACGCTTCAGACTGGCTCCCAGCTTCGCACCAAGCGAGCCATTGACGTACACGAAGAGGCTTCGCATCACAAGAGCGAACGCCGTCAGGCCGATCAGCGGCAGTACATCCGTAAATGAACGCTCCTGCAGGAAAACGCCATCCACCACAGCGACAATTCCGTATGCCATCAGCACAATGGACAGACCGAGACCCAAAGCGTTCAACCTTAATAAACCTGTAATTTTCCGGTTTCTTTTTGCCCAATCCTTTAATGTGAGCATCTTGTCTTCACTCCATCCCGAAATGTCTGTTAAGTTATTCACAGACAGTGTTATCATCATTGTATCTCATTTTGTATACCCTGGCACAACAGAAAAGGCTTGTGAGTTTGTGACAAATTCGTGACATCCCTCAAAAAAACAGGCGGGAAGTCACTGCTGTCCCGCCAGTTTGATCCACGTCACGCAGTGCTCAGAAGCCCGGGGACGGTCATAATAATAACCCTGCACCTGAATTTCCGGAAACTGCCTAAGCCAGTTTTCCTGATTCCTGTTCTCCACACCCTCAGCAATCACCTGCATCTTTAACCCTTCGGCCATGGATATCACGGAACGGACAATCGCTTCGTCTTTGTTACCCGACCCGATGCCATTGATGAACGTCTGGTCAATCTTTAAATAATCCACCGGGAAATTTTTCAGATAACTGAGTGATGAATGACCTGTACCAAAGTCATCAATGGAGACGACGATCCCTTTAGCCTGAATCGTCTGAAGCGTCTCGCGAATCGTGAATAAATGTTCCGCACTGATGGATTCAGTCACTTCGATTCCCAGATAATACGACTTCAGATCGAAGTCTTCAAGTGCATCTTCAAGAGTGCCGATAATGTTTTCGTGAACCAGCTGCATAACTGACACATTGACACTTACCGGTACAATCCGGTACCCTTCATCCAGCCATTGGCGCTGCTGGGCTGCGGCCATCCGGATTACCTGGTTCCCTAAAGCAATAATCAACCCGGTTTCTTCTGCCAGTGGAATAAATTCCCCGGGGGAAACAACCCCGAGCCGGTCATGAGGCCAGCGGACCAGGGCTTCAAAACCGACCAGCTTGCCGTCATTCAGACTAAACTGCGGCTGATAATAAAGCACAAGCTGTTCTTCTTCAATCGCTTTTCTGAGCTCTGCTTCCATCTCTATGCGGTTCAGCATGTTAGAGTATAATTTTTCTGTATAAAACGCAAATACGTTTCTCCCCTGTGCCTTTGCTTCATACATCGCCATATCTGCATTTTTGATTAAATCTTCCGTCGAAGAACCATTGTTCGGATAAATACTGATCCCGATACTGCAGGAAATAAACACATCATGCCCCTCGAGATGGAATGGTTTCTGAAAGAGACTGTGAATCCTGTTCGCAAGGATACTGACATCTTCCCGATCCTTAATTGGTGAAGACATCATCGTGAATTCATCGCCGCCGAATCGTGAAATGACCACGCGGGAATCCACACCGTCTTTCAGCCGCTCACCGACCATGACCAACAGCCTGTCTCCTGCGGAATGGCCCCAGGTATCATTCACATGTTTAAACATGTCGAGGTCAATGTACAAGACGGCCAAAGCCATTTCTACTTCATCCACAAATACCATCTGTTCGTTCAATAGCATTTGAAAATGCTGACGGTTAGGTAACCCGGTCAATCCATCAAAATAGGCCATGTGGCGGATTTCCTGTTCTTTTTGCTTCAGTTCATGGCGCTCAAGCACCGTCGAAATCAGCTGACTGATCGACTGGGCATACGCCAGCTCATCCTTATGCCAGGAGCGGCCTTTCGAACGGTACTCAAAAGCGATAATCCCGATAACCTCAGCTTTTGAACGAATCACCGTCAAAAGAGCAGATTCCACTTTTTGATGGCGGAAATACGCCGCTATGTAGGGGTGATCCCTTCTGAACTCATCCAGGTCACTGACTGTGAAGAACAACCCATCCTGAGACCATTCGTACATTGCTTTGAGCTTCCATTTCTTTGCCACCCATCCTTCTGTCGGGAAAAAATCTTCCCGATCATACGCCGCTGACAACACGAGACCTTCCTGACGGTCAAGCCAGATCGAGGTCCGATCCACCTTCACGGCATACGTCACACTTTCTGCAATTTCATCCAGAGAATCATTCAGATACCCTTCACCCCAAAAACCGGATGTCGACAACTTCAAAATCGATTCCTGATGCCGCTTTGTCCGTTCGATTGACAGTCTATTGGCCTGGATCGTACTGTTGACCTCCTTAATCATATGATTAAAGGCCTCACCGACTTCACTCATTTCATCTTTTGTATCAAGGTTCACTTCCACATCAAAATCGCCCCATGCCACCTTTCGGGAACTGTCACTCAAGGTCTGCACGCTGTTTAAAATCGACTGGAAAAACCCCCAGAACAGGTACAAAAGGAGAATCAAATAAGCGGTAACAAACCCGATGATCAGATTCTGTGAGATAATCAGTGTCTGATACCTGGATGCGATTTCTTCTTGCAGGTAATCGGCTCCTTCCTGAAGCACATAGAAATGCGTATCCACCGCAGGGGTGATCTCTTCAAAATAGTCCACAGGTGATGCATAGGGTTCACCTTCAATGACCCGATTGATCAGCGATGACAGGTCCTCTCTCTGCTCTTCATATCGGGTATAATACCCTTGAAGTGTCCGGTTCTCATCCAGAAAATTGCTGAACTCCGGTGTGTTTTCAAATACCATATGATACTGGAAGTGACTGACTTCCTCAGCGCGGACTCTCATATCCAGCTTATCTTCGTCAGAAATGGAATCCTGACCATTGAATAATGTGCCCAGTGCACGGATCTGTCCAATGTGCTCTGCGCGGATCAGCATTCCGTTGATCAAATCATCGACCACGATAGCAATATCCTGACTACGGTCAAATGCGACAAGGGATTCCTGAATCGTCAGTTGTGTCAATGACAAAACCTGCTGAATTAGCGCATTGTATTCTTCTTTTGTGCCCCTCGCATCCGAGAGTTCCTGATTCTCTGTATGCGTTACATTCCTCGTTCCTTCTCTGATCGACACCCAAAGATCTTCGCTCCCAAAACTCTGGATGGCTGGCAGGTGTTCGCGTTCTATTTTACCGGTGAGTTCCATCACCTGTTCCTGTTCATTTATGTACAAATCAAATCCCGCTTCATCCACTGCGTAAAGCTGAACATAGCCCCGCTCCCTCTGCAAATGATAGATCAGTTCCGACAGATCCTCCACGAGGGCAAGACCTTCTTCCGCTTCCGACGCAACAGTCCGCTGATCAATCAGCCAGATCGTGATCGGGGTCAATAATCCTCCAATGAGAAATGTAATCAAGACAGCAATGATTGAAAATTTCTGTTTATATTTGAGTCGGTTCATGAAACGGATGACTGGTTGAAAGATTCTGATCATGTGGCAAAACCTCTGTCTCTATGTAAAGTTAGGTTAATTATATCAGATATGTTTCTTTCGTTTCATACAGAATGGTGGTTTTTTCAGAAAATTCTGTCCGTTATCAGAAAAACCACACGAATTGGCGTGTGGTTTTTCTTCCTATTGGTTTAATGGGTCATCCATTTCGGCGGGGTATTTTTGTCCCAGTAAATGTTCCCGATATCATGGTGAGATTCAAAGCCGTCACTCTGTTCATGGTAATGGAAATTAAACCAGTAGCCCTGTTTCGGCTTGAGGTCTTTCCGGACATGAAAACGCAGGAGATCTTCATCTGCCTGAGGATCATGAAGATGAAAAATCTTCTCCCCGGTGTAAGATAACTTCTGCTCATCGATCACAAGATAAGGCAAATGATCTTCCGGAAGTTTATTGACGTAGTCTTCTATAATTTCCTCCATGGCCGGAAAAATGGTTTCCATCACCTCGGATTCTATTTTTCCTGAGATCCTTGGCCCGAGTTTATGAATGGTCTGTTCCTTCGCCTGTTCAGTGAAGAACAACAGAAAGTCCGTATCATCAGGATCATCCTCATCGTCCTGCCAGGAAGAATCCTCCACTTCCTCAAAGGCGCCTGCTGCAAGATTCTCTTCTGACTGATCATTGCCGGAATTCAGTTCGTTCTTGTCCGCATGATCTTCAGCATCGGTATGTAATTCTGGTACATAGAGACCGACTGTCAGAATCGCAATCAGGACAACCCAAAGCCGGCGAAGTTGCAGTTTCATGGCGGTATCTCCTTTTGTTCGGAATGGTATCGGTTTCATTATAGCATAAACTATTGTGTAAATATACTGGCTGAATAGAGGAATCAGGCAGCGCTGGAAAGAATGATATAGATATAGGCAATTACCTGAAAGGTTGTGACTGGTTTGAGACAGAAAAAAACACGTATTTTCGCACACCGTGGAAACGCAATCCATTGCCCGGAGAACACGCTTGCTGCATTCGCATCCGCTATCCATGCAGGAGCCGATGGTTTGGAGCTCGACATTCAATTGACAAAAGATCAGATCCCTGTGGTGATTCACGATGAACGGATTGACCGGACAACGGACGGTGAAGGCTGGCTGAAATCCTTCACTTTTGCCGATCTCCAGGCATTTGATGCAGGTTCCTGGTTCGACTCAAGCTTCCATGAAGAACGGATCCCGAAACTTGAGGATGTCTTTGCACTCATGAAGGGGAACGACCTGCTTGTCAACGTCGAATTAAAGACGGGTGTCGTGCAATATGAAGGAATTGAAGAACAACTCCTGACCCTGATTGCAGAATGGGGCTATGAGCACCGGGTGATTGTTTCCTCATTCAATCATTATTCGCTTGCCAAAATCCGTGAGCTGCACCCTGCAGTAGAAACGGCTGCTTTGTTCATGGAAGGCTTGTTTGAACCCTGGTCGTATATCAAAACCTTCGGAGGAACAAGCATGCATTGTTTCTTCCCGGTCGCCATCCGGGAAATGATCGAAGGAGCTCATCAGCACGGCACGCCTCTCCGGGCATTTACGGTCAATGAGGAGCATCACCTGAAAAACCTGATCCAGCAGCGGATCGATGGAGTCATTACCGATGATCCAGTAAAGGCGATCCGGATCAGGCAAAGCCTCTATGAGGACGGAAACAATTAAGAAGTAAGAGATTGGGGGGCGTTTTGATGGGAGCAGCGCAGTCAGGTGTATCCAAAGTCAAAATCTTCGCGATCGGCAGCGGCTTCTTTGCCTTGATGCTGATCTGGACGTTTTACAATGCGTATATGCCCTTGATCCTGGGAGATTTCATTGAAAGCCGCGGCATTCGCGGGATGATCATGGGGCTCGATAATCTGTTTGCTGTTCTCCTGATTCCGATAATCGGTACCTGGAGTGACCGGATCAATACCCGGCTTGGGAACCGTCTTCCCTTTCTCGTAGTGGGCATGCCGATTGCGGCGGTGTTCTTTATCCTGATTCCATACGGTGCCATGGTCTCACTTTGGGTGCTTCTGGTCGTGGATATCATCTTCCTTTTGGCCATGACGATTTACCGGGCACCGGTTATTTCCTTGATGCCGGACCACACACCACCGGCATACCGCTCGACTGCTAACGGGATCATCAATTTCATGGGCGGGGTGGGAGCGATCGTCGCACTCTTTGGACTGTCCACCCTTTATGGGATCGACCGGACGTATCCGTTTCTATTGGCTGGTCTTCTGTTGTTTTTTGCTTTCATTCTTCTGTACTTCATCGTGGACCGGAACCCGCCCTATGCGGATACTACAGCGAACGACATGGAGGAAGTGCAGGCACAGGGTTCACTGAAGGGGATGTTTACAAAGATTCTCAAACCGGATTTCCGGGGCGAATTTTACATCCTGCTTGCCATTTTCATCTATTTTATCGGTTATGCAGCTGTCGAAGCGCTTTTCACGGTCTATGCCGTGGAACACCTTGGCATGGCGGATGACGCTGCCGGCTTTACGTTAGGCTTTTTCAGCCTTTCTTTCGTTTTATTTGCCATTCCTGCGGGGATGATCGGAACCCGGATCGGGAAGGCACCGGCGATGTCCATCGGGCTTCTCGCTTTGCCCGTTGTGTTTTTCCTGATCCCGCTTCTGCCCGCGATTGACGGGTTAATTTTCGGACTGGATCATCTGACGCTTTTACCTGTTGTTCTTTTAATCGGCGGGATTTTCTGGGCATTCATCAATGTCCAGGCTTACCCGCTTGTTGCTGACCTCGGCGGCACCAATAAAATCGGTTTTTTCACAGGACTTTACTATTTATTCTCTATGGGTTCGTCCATTATCGCACCCGGTATTCTCGGCCTCATGATGGACATCTTTGGTTCACCCGCACTGTTTTACGGCAGCGCATTAACCTTCCTGGTTGGCTTTTATTTCCTGAAAAAAGGCAGCAGGATCATCTGGCACCATTCATCAGGATGAACACAACACCCGGACCCTCACGCAGGATCCGGGTGTTTCATTGAAGCTATGGTTACAGATAAAGTACTATCCCCAGGATGATGATATGAAGGGTCTGATCCACCATGATGGTGAGCCATTTTTTCTCACTTTCCGGCGGTGTGGTCACTGTCCTGACCCACCATTGAACTACGCCTCTGCGATCAAGAATCCCATGGGAGAAAAAGACCACGGTAACCCCAACAACGGAAAGTCCGCCGAAACCAACCCAGGCAATCACTGCAATAACCAGTGTATAGACTGTGACGTGCGCCAAAAGGGGCAACCATTTGGTCGCTTTACCTGCCGCCATCCACTTTGTCTGTAATAAATAATCTCCAATTAAATGTCCGATAAACAAGAATTCAAACGGCGTCATAGCGACCTCCCTCTATCAGTTCGTCAGTTCAATTGCCCTGACCATATGATTCCAATGATCTGTCACCCATATGCGTTCATCGAAAACGGCGACACTGTAGGGGCCATCAAACAAGGCTTCTTCAACGGAACCGTCTTTCAAACCGTGTACACCATGACCTGCAACAGGGATCACTTCATCATCCGTAATCAACCGGATCCGGTGATTATAGGTGTCTGCAACAAGAATGGCATCGTCCGCCAGGACTTCAACGCTTCGTGGGAAATTGAACTTCGCTTCAGCTGTTGGTCCGTCTTCGATTCCAGGTGCAATATAGTCAGCCCCCGGAATCAGATCCTCTCCCGTTCCGGCTATCGTTGTTACTTCTCCTCCACCTGTCACCTGACGGATCCGCTGGTTGCCGGAATCAGCCACAATGATGTTTTCCCCCGAGACCGCAAGGCCAAAAGGCTCGTTAAATCCTGCTTCTTCTCCTTGACCATCAACAAAACGTCCGACTTCCCGTCCGTCTTCCTGCTCATAATCCCCACCGGCCAGGACTGTCATGTCACCGGAAGAGAGATCGATTTGCTGGATACGGTGACTCCCTGCATCAGACACGATCAAATTTTCTTCCATAATGACAAGAGATGTCGGGTATTCCAGATCCTCTCTCAATGTTTCCACATTACCATCCTCATCAATACTTCGGATGGCACCGTTTTCAGCATCTGCCACATAGACGGTATCGGATTCTTCATCGAAGATAAGTCCGAGGGGTGTGTCAAATCGGGCATCTTCACTCGCTCCATCTTTGAAACCACCTTCAGGTTCACCATAATCATCATAAATCTCATAGCCACCTGCAAAAGTTTCCGATTGACCGGACATGGACACATAACGAATCAGATGATTGCCGGAATCTGCAACCAGGAACCCTTCATCAAATGGGATGATATCAGCCGGATGATTAAACTGCGTCTCTTCAGAATTACCATCAGCATAACCCATTCCATTAAGACCGCTAAAGGATGCGATGGCACCTATGCTCAAATCCAAAGCTGAATCCTCCTGTCCATCCTGGACCTCATCAGATTCTTCCGGGCTGTTATCATTGGGTTCAAGATTTTCTTCAGCATCATCATTATCTGATCCGAAGCAGCCGGATACGATCATCAGACCCGTCAACGGAATAAGCCATTTTTTTATCAGCATCCGACATCGCCTCCTTCTGTTTCATCGACAGCCCCATCAGTTTGAGCAGGAGAGAAAATTCCTTTAGTCATTCTCATCATCCTCTCCTGCTTCTTCGTCATCTTCATTGTCCTGTTCTTCATCACGGATTTCTTCCTGATCGATGTTTTCGTCACTTTCTTTTTCTTCCTCTTCATTTTTCTCTAATTTATTTTGCTCCGTATTTTCTTCTTTTTCTTTATCAAACTCTTTATCAACTGCAGTATCCTCTTTTTTCGTATCTTCCGGACTTGCTTCTTCCTCTTGACTCTTGTCTTTAGAATTGTCTTTTTCTTCAGTCACTTCATCAGAGCTGGAATCATTCTCTGTCTTCACATCTTCAAAATCCGTTTCTTCGGTATATTCATCGTCCTTTTTTACCTGCTCTTGCTCAGATGAGTTATCGGCTTTATCTTTTTTCAATTCCGATTCTTCAACTGATGAAACATCTGCCGGTTTTTGATCAGAATCCTCAACTTCCAACTCTTCATCAACAGATTCTTGATTTTCTTGGTCAGTAATTCCTGCATCCACGAAACTGAATGTTTGGGGTTCAAAGTCAATGTCCTGTTCTGTCGTAAAGTCGAAGACTTCCGTCTCACTGAACTCGCCGTTTCGGGCAATGAGTTCGACCTGGTACATCGTCCCTGGTGTCAAGTCATTAATGAATATCGTGTCACCTTCAAAGGTGACATTGTCTTCACTTACTTCTTCCCCAGTATCCAGATTCTCCACCCGGACATTGAAAGCATCAGTCTGATACGTCTCGGTCAATTCCAAGTCCGCAGTCACTGACGTGATGCTGCTGTTATCCATATCATAGTTGAAGCTGGAAAATAAGATCAGCTCCGGTGTCTCAATCTCTGATTCAACCCGCAGTTGTTCGCCGGAATAGCCTCTTAAGGAAAATTCTGTATCTTCATTAAATTCTCTTTCAAATGAAAGCCAAGTGCCGCTTTCAGTCAGGTTATCCGACTCACGCTCGTCATCGATATACAGATACAGCTCGTCATAGTCCACCTCATCCGTGATATCCGACCAGTCCAGCCACACGCTCATGTCATAAGCAATCACCGTGTCCAGGAAGTCGATTGTTTCCACAGGCGGTGCGTCTGTCGTAAAGTCGAAGACTTCCGTCTCACTGAACTCGCCATTTCGGGCAATGAGTTCCACCTCGTACATCGTTTCCGGTGTCAGGCCATTGATGGATAGTGTATCGCCGTCAAAGTTGAAGTTGTCCTCACTTATTTCTTCGCCGTCCACTTCCGTGACCGTCACATCAAACGCTTCCGGTGAATAGCTTTCATTCAGGATCAGTTCTGCCGTATCTGATGTGATATTGCCTTCTTCCGAGTCATAGGTGAAGCTCCCCGGGAAGATGATCTGTGGCGTTTCGATCTCCGATTCGACTCTCAATTGTTCGCCGCTGTACCCTTTCAGCACAAAGGAGGTGTCTTCGTTGAACTCCCGTTCAATCGGGAGCCATGCCCCGCTCTCTGTCAGATCCTCCGTCTCACGCTCGTCATCGATATACAGATACAGTTCGTCATAGTCCGCCTCATCCGTGATATCCGACCAGTCCACCCAGAAGCTCATGTCATAGGCAATGACTGTATCGAGGAAGTCGATTGTCTCCACAGGTGGTGCGTCTGTCGTAAAGTCGAAGACTTCCGTCTCACTGAACTCGCCATTTCGGGCAATGAGTTCCACCTCGTACATCGTTTCAGGTGTCAGACCATTGATGGATAGTGTATCTCCCTCAAAGTTGAAGTTGTCCTCACTTATTTCTTCGCCGCCGACTTCCGTGACGGTGACATCAAACGCTTCAGGCGGGTACGTTTCATTCAGGATCAGACCTGCCGTTTCCGTATTGATTGAGCTGTTTATCATGTCATAGCCGAAACTGCCCCAGAAGATGATTTCCGGTGTCGCCATTTCCGACTCTATCCTCTGCCGCTCGCCAGTGTACCCCTTCAGCACAAAGGAGGTGTCTTCGTTGAACTCCCGTTCAATCGGGAACCATGCCCCGCTCTCTGTCAAATCCTCCGTTTCACGCTCGTCATCGATATACAGATACAGTTCGTCATAGTCCGCCTCATCCGTGATATCCGACCAGTCCAGCCACACGCTCATGTCATAGGCAATGACTGTATCGAGGTAGCCGATTGTTTCCACAGGCGGTGCGTCTGTCGTAAAGTCGAAGACTTCCGTCTCAGTAAACTCGTCATTTCGGGCAATGAGTTCCACCTGGTACATCGTTTCCGCTTCCAGATTATTAACAGATACCGTGTCGCCGTCAAAGCTGACGTTATCTTCATTTACTTCGCTGCCGTCCATGTCTGATACACGAACATCAAACGCCTCCGGCGAATAGCTTTCATTCAGGATCAGTTCTGCCGTATCCGACGTGATCGTGCTGTTCTCCTCGTCGTAGCCGAACTCGCCCGGGAAGATGATCTGTGGCGTTTCGACCTCCGATTCGACTCTCAGCTGGTCGCCGCTGTATCCTTTCAGCACAAAGGAGGTATCTTCGTTGAACTCCCGTTCAATCGGGAGCCACGTTCCGCTCTCCGTCAGATCATCCGACTCACGCTCGTCATCGATATACAGATACAGCTCGTCAAAGTCCGCCTCATCCGTGATATCCGACCAGTCCAGCCACACGCTCATGTCATAGGCAATGACTGTATCGAGGAAGTCGATTGTCTCCACAGGCGGTGCGTCTGTTGTAAAGTCGAAGACTTCCGTCTCACTGAACTCGCCATTTCGGGCAATGAGTTCCACCTGGTACATCGTTTCCGCTTCCAGATTATTAACAGATACCGTGTCGCCGTCAAAGCTGACGTTATCTTCATTTACTTCGCTGCCGTCCATGTCTGATACACGAACATCAAACGCCTCCGGCGAATAGCTTTCATTCAGGATCAGTTCTGCCGTATCCGACGTGATCGTGCTGTTCTCCTCGTCGTAGCCGAACTCGCCCGGGAAGATGATCTGTGGCGTTTCGACCTCCGATTCGACTCTCAATTGTTCGCCGGTGTACCCTTTCAGCACAAAGGAGGTGTCTTCGTTGAACTCCCGTTCAATCGGGAGCCACGTGCCGCTCTCTGTCAGGTCCTCCGTCTCACGCTCGTCATCGATATACAGATACAGCTCGTCATAGTCCGCCTCATCCGTGATATCCGACCAGTCCAGCCACACGCTCATGTCATAGGCAATCACCGTGTCCAGGAAGTCGATTGTCTCCACAGGCGGTGTGTCTGTCGTAAAGTCGAAGACTTCCGTCTCAGTAAACTCGCCATTTCGGGCAATGAGTTCCACCTGGTACATCGTTTCCGCTTCCAGATTATTAACAGATACCGTGTCGCCGTCAAAGCTGAGGTTATCTTCATTTACTTCGCTGCCGTCCATGTCTGATACACGAACATCAAACGCCTCCGGCGAATAGCTTTCATTCAGGATCAGTTCTGCCGTATCCGACGTGATCGTGCTGTTCTCCTCGTCGTAGCCGAACTCGCCCGGGAAGATGATCTGTGGCGTTTCGACCTCCGATTCGACTCTCAATTGTTCGCCGGTGTACCCTTTCAGCACAAAGGAGGTGTCTTCGTTGAACTCCCGTTCAATCGGAAGCCACGTGCCGCTCTCTGTCAGGTTCTCCGTCTCACGCTCGTCATCGATATACAGATACAGTTCGTCATAGTCCGCCTCGTCTGTGATATCTGACCAGTCCAGCCACACGCTCATGTCATAGGCGATCACTGTATTCAGGAAGTCAAAAACGCCAGCAAAAGGGTCTTCTTCTTCGGGAGGATCAGGTTCGCTCGTTTCATCTTCCTCTTCTGTAGATTCAGGATCAGAAGTTTCCTCATCTTCATCCGGATCCGTTACAAATGCTGGTTCGTCTTCCTCTTCTTCTTCATCTTCCGGTGAAGGTGCAACAGGTTGTGTTGGCACCGTTGCAGCTGAAGGAGCCGGTGATGTTGGCTCAGCTGGATCTGGTGACGATCCCTCTGGTGATGCAGGTTGTGTATCTGAAGGACCTTCTGTTTCTTCAGCTGTTCCCTGTAATTCAAATTCCTCAGGACGTCTGCGTTGTTCTTCAAAACGTGAATCGATCTCTTCATCAGTCAATCCCAAATCCCGAAGGCGATTCAGAGTATCACTCACCCGTTCACGGGTTCGATTGGACCTATCCAACGATTCCTCACGCATTTCTTCCAGACGCTCATTTCGTTGTTCGATACGTTCGGATATTTCAGTCACTCTCTCAGTAGAATCCAGTCGGTCAACCATTTGGTTAAATACTTCCGACAGATTATAACTTCTTAACCTCTCATCCAACGATTCAAACAATCCGTCAATGTCAGCTTCGTCCAGGTCCCGCTCCATATCTGTTTCCCGGGTCGTTTCGATGATATCAAAGATCGCATCAGTGACCATGAGATCACCCATATCGTCGGTCATTTCATTGATATCAGGATCATTACCTTCGTTTAATTTTTCGTCCTCAACGGATTGACTATGACTCTCTATAGGTCCGATTTCCTGAACAGGGTCTTCCTCATCTGTCGGGATCAGCCGGTTCATGGAAACTTCTACACTTCCGTCAATAACAGTCGTGTCAGATGCCGATTCTTCGGGGGCATGCGTCGAGTAATAAAGTGTCCCCCGAACACCCATGACGGTCGTTGGTGTTTCCACATCATAAGAGTCATCAATATTCATGACCCGCTTCACTTTATTCCAGACTTTCCCTGTCCACAGTTTAACCGTTGACTGTTCCCCATCATCTTCCTGTTTGGCAGTAACCATCACCTTTGAATGATGGTCGATCGTTGTTGCGTCCTCAGAATCAAATTCTACCCGCAGGGCCCCGTCATCCGATGTTCTGATTTCATCACCATCAAAGAGGCCCATACCGTTAAAGCCTTCATACTCGGCAAGGCCGCCTCCTCTCCGTACAAACACATCCCCTTCGACTTCCGCAAGACGGGCCTGGGGTTCTGATGTTGCGGCATCAACCTGATTCAGAGGGAAAACCGGAAACATGAAGAACGAATGAAAAAGTAATGCAGATATAACGATGAGTTTACTCTTCATGCAGCGCCTCCCCCTTTGATCTTCTCTACTTGATAAACCTGAATCGACTTTTCCTTACCTTTAACCATGACCGGTTCCAATTTTGTCACATCCACATCATCTTTGATTTTTTCGTATGTTTTGTCACTGATCAGGATCTGCATGGCCTTTGCTTTAGACTCAAGCCTTGCTGCAAGATTCACATCATCACCGATTGCCGTATAATCCAGTCTGTCCTTGGAACCGACATTCCCGACAATGCACTCGCCTGAATTTATACCGATCCCAAAACCGATCTCGTAATCATATTGTTCCTTAATTTTGGCTGTCAGTGCTTCACTTTGCTTTTGTATGTCCAGCGCCGTTTTCACAGCACGGAGCGCATGATCCTCCTGGTCAATGGGCGCCCCGTAGATCGCCATGACCCCATCACCCATGAACTTATCGATCGTGCCTTCGAATTTGAAAATGGACTGGGCGCAGAGGTCGAGGTAGTCGTTTAAGATATCGATCACTTTTTCCGGATCCATTTTTTCTGAGAGGGTGGTAAAGCCCCGGATATCGATAAACATAAGCGTCACCGCTTTCTTCGTTCCACCGACTTTAATCTCTTCATTGGAATCGAGAATATCATCCACAACGTTCTGTGAGACATAGCGGCCAAAAGTATCCCGCACTCGCTTCTTCTCGAGCGTCTCCTGAATGTATTGAATGACCACCGACGACACATAAGCAAAAATGATCGCTGCAAGCGCATAGGTGAACGGCAAGAGCATTTGACTGATATCAAACCAGACGCCGACGAAAATGACGTAGCCGACTAAAAAGACGAATAACAGTCCTGTGGCCCAGCGAGCACGTACTGCTTCAAATATTGAAAAGGGCACGGCAAACATCAATCCGACAACCAGTAAGCCCACCGGAAGGGATGTCCGTTCATAATACTGCTCGTCCAGTAAACTCTGAATGATGTTGGCGTGGATCTCGACGCCGAACATCGGTATGGTATTGCTCATGGGGGTTAAGTATTCATCCTGCAGTCCTGTCGCGTATGGACCAATCAGGACGATCGACTGACTGAAATAATCTGGTGGAATCGTGCCGTCAAGGACATCCTTAAATGAGTAGACAGAAAACGTTGACTGCTGGGGAGATGAAGCATAAGAGAATCCCATGCGGCTCCAATCATCGGTCGGTATTTCACCTGCTCCCCTCAGCCAGCGGTTGCCGCCTTCGTCATATGTAATCTGTTCCCCTTCTTCTAACAACTGATTGGCAAGTACGACGCTGATCGCCGGGATCATATTGCCATCAGGCGATTCCACACCGAGGAGTCCCTGCCGGACCACCCGGTCTTCATCGGCCAGTACATTGATATGACCGGTATCATCCATGTTGTAATTTTCATAAATCGGTTCAAACATGGTACGGTATTCCAAAGCTGTTCCTGCTTCTGCCTGAAGGGAATCGAATTGAAAATAAACAGGTAAGAGGATTTCATCATGGGTCGCTAATGCTTCCTCCAACGCTTCGTCCTCTTCCTCCACAGGACTTGATTCAGCGTAAAGGACATCCACCCATACCGCTTCCGCCCCGCCATCAGCAAGGTCAGAGGTGACCTCAGCCATCACATCCCTTGGCCAGGGCCAGCGACCGACATCCTCAAGACTGTCTTCATCGATGGCCAGAATTTTAATCCGGTAATCTGTCTCCCGTTCTTCACGGAAAAAACGATCGGTGAAATTATGTTCAATGACGTAAAACGTATCTAAGTAATAAAAAACCAGTGCCAATCCTCCAATGCAAACACCGACAATCAATCGCCTGAGCATGAGCGCCCCTCCATTTCACTTCTGCCTCGCTACCTATTTTCTAAATATTCACGCTACTTAAGGTGTACTGCTCGAAAAAACGGGGAAACTGTACCCTTATTTACCACATAATTCTCATTGTACCCTATTCAGCACACCATTTGAATTGAAATGATCATTTTTTTGTTTGATAATTCATCAAAATTTGCAAAATGCTATCGGAAACATGGAATGTAACTGTCCCTTCAGCGACATCAGCATCCCTGAATAAGTCATAAAAGTACTAAGGATTGGGTCCCCGGTACTTTTAAAAAACAATTGCTATAATAATGCATCTTCCTGCGATCCAATAAATTGCCTGTTTCTATTGATCAGCTGTTCTCCCGACAGGCCGCTGCTTTCTCCTCACTCAGGTGGCATTTTTTCCATTTTCATTCAGGTTCACACGTCTTTTTGCAACCGTCTCGATCTGTTTACGTACTGCAGGGAAATCAGTCAGCATTGAATAGAAATCTTTCGAACGAAGAACAAGGCAGGTGGTCCGTTCAAGCGGCAAAATCGTTGCGTTTCGTGGTTCATCGTTCAACAGGGCAAGCTCCCCAAAATGATCCCCATCTTCCAATACGGCCACCTGATCTTCCTCTTCCACACCGCCCACTCTGACAGACACCTTCCCTCTTGCAATCAGGTAGAAGCGGTCTCCCAAATCGCCTTCATGGACAATCACTTCCCTTTCTTCATACACTTCGGTGATAAACTGACCGGCCAGCTGATACACATAGGTTTTTTCCAATGAAGAGAACAAATCGATCCGGCGCAATCGCTCCCCTTCCACGGTAGCGACCATACCATTGTCGGAAAGACTGAATCCCTGCTGTTTATTCAGAAGCTGCTGATAGAGACCCTCTGCACGCAGCAAATCGAAGTGTGTTCCCTGTTCCACCGCATGCCCATGTTCCATGACAATCACCTGATCGGCATTTTTCCCATACTGAATCCGATGCGTCAGGGAGATGACCGTGACCTCCGGAGGAAGCGACTCAATCATATGCAGGACATCCATTTCTGTCCGGGGATCCAGTGCGGACGTTGCCTCATCCAAAACAAGAAAATCCGGTTTCGCCAACAGGGCCCTGGCGAGAGCAATCCGCTGTTCTTCACCACCGGAAAGGGCCCTGACTTTTGTGTTGATCCTCGTATCCAGCCCGTCTTTCATCCGCCTGACCAGATCTCCGGCATTGGCCATATCCAGAGTTCTGTAAAGATCTTCATCCGTGCAGGTGATCTCACGATTCATGATGAGATTTTCACGGATGGTCCCTTCGATGAAATACGGTTCCTGAAATACCACAGCGAATTTCGAGCGGTATTTTGTGGTGTCCAGCTTACTGATATCTACGCCGTCAAGGGTAACCGATCCACTGTCAGGTTTATAAAACTGCAGCAGCAAATGGACGAGACTGCTTTTTCCGGAGCCGCTGGGGCCAGTAATGACTGAGTAGGAACCTTTGGGAAATGTTACATTCAATGTGTTGACCCCTTGATCCAATCCCTGATAATGATAAGTGACGTTTGAAAAAGCGATGCCCTTTTGAACATCTCCAGGATCTTCTCCTGGTCCCCCTTCAATGCCTTCCTCATACTCATTCATCAGCTCCTCAAAACGAAGCCAGTTGACAGAAGGTTTCAGCGTAATGCCAATGGACGACGATAAAACGATGGCTTGTTGGAAAACAAGCAGAAAGATCGTGAAATACGCCACGAAATCCCCCAGTGACAGGACCTCAATGAAAGTCAAATACCCGCCGATTCCCAGAACCAGCATGCGGAAGATCAGCAAAACGACCTGAGGCAGCCTGTCCATCTTCGATTTCAGGCGGACGGACTTCAAATGGGTTTGTGATAAGGCGTTTAAAAGTCCGAAAAATTTCGCTGAAAAAGAAGGCACTGCATTGTATGCATGAATCAGCTTCATGTTTCCCGTATATTCCTCAACGGCATCCCCAAGTGCCTCTTTCTCCTTTGCATGTGTCTCCACAAACGCATCTTCTTGATCACTGTATGTATAGTTCGGGATAAAAATCATCAATAAACCAATCGCAACCACCAGTGTCAGCCATGGCTGAATGAAGAGCAGGAAAACCAGCCCAATCAGAACGCTCAGGAAAGCAGGGACAGCAACAGCTAACACCCGGATGATGAAACCTTCAATGGCAGGAATATCCTGTTGAAATCTCGATACCAGCTCACTGGTTCGAAACCGGTTCAAGAAACTGACGCCCTGATTCTGAATGTGCTGATAGGACTGTTTTCGTAAATCTTCACTGATGCGTGTACCCAGTTTTGCCATCCGCTGATCATTCAAAAAACCGATCAGAATGCTCATTGTTCCAAACGCGAGGAGCATAAAGAGTACCGCAAGCAAAATGTCCATATTCCCGGGGGTAATGGCTTCATCCAGGAGGAATTTAAAGCTCAAAGCGAGCATATACTGAAAGATCAGTTCAAAGAACACGCCGGTAAAAAAAATAAGAATTAACATGCGGTAATCCGATAAATAACGGAACAAGAGCCGGATCATGACATTCACCTTCCTCAACAATCAATCGATTCATTATACCATTCGTCATGATTTTATCAAAATATTGCGTTGGAAGTAAGCAGTAGACTATTTACACGATTTTACGTGGTGGTTCTGTTGAACAGAGAATCTGTCAAAAGGATTCATCTTTTCGTTCATCCCCCGTTCACAGTAGTATGATAAGCTGAATTCAGATGACGAATGGGGTGAATGGAATGAATCTTTTACTGATTGAAGATGACCTGAATATCTGTGATCTGATTTCGCTTTATATCAAAAAAAACGGTTGGCATATCCGTTTTGAAACAGATGGCCACAAAGGCCTGGCAGCTTATTACGATGACGAACCGGATCTTGTCATCATTGATATCATGCTTCCTGAAATCAACGGGCTGGAAGTGTGTAAGGAAATCAGGCAGGATGATCAATTAATGCCTATCCTCATGCTGACAGGAAAAGGGGAAACCGAAGACATCGTCAAAGGGCTTGAGACAGGGGCGGATGATTATCTCGTCAAACCCTTCGATCCTCATGAGCTGATGGCCAGGATCAAATCCCTTGCAAGACGGAGCTTTCCTTTTGCCGGGGACCAGGGAGGGTTCACTTACGGTAACACGGTTGTCCATCTTGAGACACAAAGCCTGACAATTCAGGACGAGCCGGTATCCTGTGCGCCAAGGGAACTTATGCTTCTCCAATTTCTCGTCCGCTATCAGGAACAGACGTTAAGCCGGGCACAAATTCTGGATCAAATCTGGGGAAAATCCTTCGAGGGGGATCCACGGACAGTCGATGTTCATATGAAACGGATCCGGGAAAAGCTTCGGAAGCATGGTTCTGACTGGCATCTGATCACCGTGCGCGGTGTCGGATACCGCTTGGAGACAAAAGGAGGTCTTGATGAATGATCCGGAGCATTTTCGGAAAATTATTTCTGTCTTTTTCAGGGATCATCATCACGTCTTTTCTTCTTTTCGGATTAATGTATCTCTATTTATTCCATGTTCAGCTCTATTCTGAATTCGAAGAGACTTTTGACAATAAACAAGAAGAAATCCAGGCGCAACTGGCTTTGGCAGAAACCTTTGACTGGTCTGAAGAGGAAACGGAGCTGTCATTGACCGTCCTGCTGTCAGGAAGTGACTTTGACGTAGTTTTATACGATGAGCACACCCCCATATTCGCTGGTTCTGATGACGATCCTGCCCGGCATCTTCTCTCTTCAGACCTTGAATCCATTGAAGCAGAAGGCATTTGGCAAGAAGGCAGTCTGAACTATGTCATGGCCGGCCCGTTTCCCCGCAGTTCCCTGAGCGGTATGACAATGACACATACCGGACTTGAGGAAGCCTATATGCAGGCCCTCTTCATGATTGCTGTATCCTTTTTGACAGTCATTCTGATCGCCGGATTTGTTCTGTACTTCATCACCCGTCGAATGACCCGCCCCCTGCGGGAGATGAATACCATTGCCAGGCAGATGAGCAAGGGGGATTTCTCCCGGCAGGTGGACACGAAAACCCAGGATGAAATTGGTGAACTGGGGAAAACCTTGAATCAGATGGCCGTGGAGCTTTCTTCCATCGAGGAAACACGGAAAACCATTCTGACAAACATCTCCCATGATCTGAGGACGCCGTTAACATCTGTAAAAGGGTTCCTGATCGCTCTGGAAGACGGGACCATCCCTGACAACAAACAGCGGGCGTATTTTTTAAAGATGCGTAAAGAAACCGACCGTGTCATCACCCTGGTGAACGCCATCCTCGAGCTCACCCGGCTGGAATCGGGCAATATCCGCCTGAACAAGGAACATTACGGCCTGATTCCCCAATTAGAACAGCTGAGAAGTTCACTTGAACAGCAGCTGACTGAACGGAACTTGTCGATGGAAATCCATACAGAGTTGGAAGAGCCATGTATCCATGCAGATTATGAGCGCATGAACCGGGTCTTTGAAAACCTGCTCGTCAACGCGATCCATTTCGCAGATGCCAACAGTGCAATCACCGTCACGCTTTCTCCAATAGAACACGGTGTCTCCGTGTCCATTCACAATGAAGGGAAACCGATCCCTGATCATCAGCTGCCTTATCTCTTTGACCGCTTTTATAAAGGAGAGGATGCAAGAAGCGGGCATTCCGGCTCCGGCATTGGACTGGCCATCGTGCAATCCATCGTGGCATTTCATCAGGGAACAGTGGCTGTCCGAAGTGAGGAACTGGAAGGGACCACGTTTATTGTGAACCTCCCATCAGATGACCAGACATAACGTGTTTCGTTCATCTGTTGTTCATAGTTGCCTGCTAAGCTGAGTGGGAATACGGAATTCAGGAGGCGAATCAAACATGTACGAACTGTATTATTTTATCCACCTTACCGGTATGGCTGTCTGGATCGGCTCATTCTTCGGCTTTGCGGTCCTGATCCGGCAAATGAGTCGTGCCCCGCAATTGAATGCAACACACGGGGCGCTGATGCTGAGCATGAAACGCTTTGTCAATGTCGGCGTTCTGCCCGCCACCTTGGCAGTGCTGATCAGCGGGGTGCTGATGATTCTCCGCTTTGACCATTCCGCTTTGCCCCTTTATATGCGTCTGATGGAGCAAATCGGCGGGGTAGCACTGATTCTCACGGTCCTGGTGATCGGCCTTTACAGCCGTAAAATCACTACGTCCATTACAGAAGAGACAAACGGGAGCCGCATCAGCCGGATCTACGCATCCATGCTTACCATCTCCGCTTTTCTCGGCGTGCTTGTATTGTTGATCACGGCACTCAGATTGGCCTGATATGCAAAAAACCTCCCATTCCGGTACACTGATTGTACAGGAATGGGAGGTTTTTTCATGCAGAATTTCCAACATCACCGCGTTGTTTCCATGACCCGAGAACTGGCCAATGAGATAGCCACCTGGGAATATAAAGAGCCTTTTACGTTTTACAATGGCGAAGGGGATGCTGACACCGTCAATGAATTACTGAATGGAGATTACAGAGCCGTTCTGGATCCTGTCTCAGGGATTTGTGTCGGCTTTTTCTGCTTTGGTCCAAGTGCCCAGGTCCCCTCGGGTCATGATGCAGGGGTGTATCATCAAGAACATCTGGACATTGGCCTGGGTCTGCACCCCGACCAGGTAGGTCAGGGTAACGGGCTCGCCTTTCTTCAGGCGGCCCTTCACTACGGCCGTGTTACATGCCAAAAAACATCCTTTCGTCTGACGGTGGCCACCTTTAACCGTCCGGCTATCCGCGTCTATGAAAAGGCCGGGTTTGAGATGATCAGCCTGTTCTACCATCCGGTCGAAAACGGTTTGATCGAATTCATTACCATGGAATACGAATCCTCCTCATGATCAGCAGGTAGATCAACCCTCCTGAAACATAAGCCAGTATATCAAACGGATCCCGGACGCTGCCCGTTACATACAAAGGCGCGATCAGCTCCCAAAAGAGACCTGCGACAAGAACAACCAGAAGAATCTTCGCCCCACTGAGCATCAGAATCTGATGCACGCGAAATGATGCAGCGAGTGCCATCGTCAAGGCCGGCAGCCAGATTCCAGCCAGGAGGTCGTTCACGTACCAGTGGATGAACCAGTGATCTGTCCATGCTTTGATCACGGTCTGGTTGATGAGGTAAAACAGCACCACCATCAGGACGATCCCGCTGTTTAAAACCAGGAGACGAGGATAATTGCGATAACCACAGCCCCGACGACACCCCAGAAAGTGATCCCGGACTCTTGCTGCGGTTCCCGGTCCCAGTCTCTCTCCTGAATGATCGGCGGCGCCTGCCGGGTCTCCATAAAAGGATAGCCGCAGCTCGGACAGCTTTTTGCCCTGGTGGATACTGAATGTCCGCATTCCGGACAAGGGGTTAATGCCATGATATTTCACTCCCAACTATATCAATTCAATTCCTCATTATACCAGTTAAAACACATTTCCGCTCCCTTGGTGTATGCTATTTTGTTTACACCCACGGGTATCCGGGAAAAGGATTACTGTGATTTTATTTTTGAAAGGAGTTCTGATCATGTTTTTGAAATATTTTTACGATGATGCGTTAGCACAAGCTTCTTATATGGTAGGGTGCCAAAAAACCGGCGAGGCAGCGGTCATTGACCCTTCAAGAAACCTTAAACCGTACTTCGACACAGCCGAGAAAGAAGAACTGACCATTACGAAAGTATTTGAAACCCATATTCATGCAGATTACGTTTCAGGTTCTAAAGAAATGGCAGAGCGGGCGATGGCTACCATTTATTATTCCGCTGAAAACGGCGGGGATGAATTCGGTACGTACGAATGGTCTGATGACCTCGATACGGTCGGTTTAAAAGATGGTGAAAAAGTCCAGATGGGTAAAGTCACCCTTGAAGGACTTCACACACCGGGGCATACGCCGGAACATATGAGTTTCATTCTGACGGACGGCGCCGCATCTGATGAGCCGATCGGCATGTTTACCGGTGACTTCCTGTTTGTCGGGGATGTGGGTCGACCGGACCTTCTGGAGAAATCCGTCGGCGTTGCCGATTCCGCCAAAAAAGGCGCCATTCAAATGTTCCACTCCCTGCAGCGGATCAAAAATTATGACCCGTCACTGCAAATCTGGCCAGGCCATGGTGCCGGCAGTGCCTGCGGGAAATCGCTCGGGTCGATTCCAACGTCAACACTCGGGTATGAGATCAAAACAAATCCGGCCCTTCAGCCAGAAAATGAAGCCGATTTTTCCGATTTTCTATTGGCGGATCAGCCGACACCACCAGCCTACTTCGGCATAATGAAAAAGGTGAACAAAACCGGCGCAGAGCTTCTTGCTGAGCAGACCACGCCGCTTCGGTTTGGTGCGAATGTTAAAAAAATGCAGAACCTGCTTGGCGCTGATGTCACGATCGTTGACACAAGAAGCCGTGAAGCCTTCGCTGCGTCGCATATTCCTGGCACGGTGAATATCCCGTTTGATTCGCAGTTTGCCAACTGGATGGGGTCACTCATCTCTTATGACCGTGCGGTGTATTTCATTACCGAAGAGCATCACGTCGATGATTTGCGCCTCGCGATGAATGCTATCGGACTCGACCGCACAGCCGGTTACTTTACACCGCTTGTCGTCGAACAATACGAAATGGCTGAAGGGACGGCCGATTATCCGATTATCAGCCCCGAGCAGGCAGAGAAGCAGCTGAACGACGGAGATCTGCGAATTCTCGATATCCGGGATCACTTTGAATACGAGACGTCACACGTCAAAGGTGCGGAGAATCTCGTGATGAATGACATTCCAAATCGGGACCAGAGTGAACTACCTGATGGGCCAGTTGCGGTTTACTGCGGTTCCGGACAACGTTCCGCCATCGCAGCCAGCCTGTTGAAAGAAAAAGGCGTGGATGTGCGTAACATCAAAGGCGGATTCATGCGCTGGAATCAAGAAAGCCGGCCAGTAGACAAGGTAGAGAAAGTGACGGGTTGATCGAAAAGAGCTAAAGAAAACTTGGCTTCATTCCTTTTGCACACTTACACATTTCTGATTAGCACTATGAAAAAAGCGCCCGGTCTCAATGAACCGGGCGCTTTTTAGAATTATACAGTTGTCTGTTCCACTACACGTGGGAAAAGGATATTGTTCTCTAAATGAATGTGTTGGAACGTATCTGATTCAATCGCTTCGAGCCGCTGGAACGTTCGCCGGAACGTCATGCATGAAGATTCCGGAGTGATATAATCGTTCGCTGTTTCGCGAATTTCTCTCAGCAGATCACCTGCGGCGCTGTGCTCGTCTTCGAATCCCTGAACCTGATCTGCAACTGCCTGATAGGCCTCAGCGGTTTTCGTCTCTTCATAGCGGATGATTGCCGGGAAAAGCAGTTCTTCTTCATTTTTCACATGCTCAAGCATTTCCTGCTTCAGCAGTTGAAACAGCTCATGCACTTTGATCAGGTTGGGTTGATCCCCGCCGTGTACTTTTGCAATTTTCGTCACGTAGAACTCCAGCTCTTTAAATTCTTCCCGGAGAAAATCGTGATGATGGAACACAATGTGATCAATCAGCTTTTCAGTTCGGATATCTTCCCATGCAAAGTTTGTTGCAGCTTGCCGCTTTGCTGCCTGGTTCTGTAAATCACTCAGACGGTTCATCAACTCCGCAATATCCACCTCTTTTTCGGCCGCTGCTTCATTCAAGGGGCGGTTGCCGTTGCAACAGAAATCGATGCGGTTGTGTTTAAATAAGTCATCTGCTCCCGGCACCTGTATGACGATGTCTTTGACGAGACTGTTTTCCTGAATACTCATAGTTGTCGTCCTCCTTTGTTTTGTAAAGCTTACCTTTTATGACAACATCCTGTCAGTGATGCGCATCACCTTCAGCTCATCAACCGTTTTTCACCGGTGATTTCCTGAAGGGGGGCAATGTCCTGCTTCATTTCCAATGTGCCACGATAAGTCCCGTCCTCATCGCGGACCGCAAAGTAACGGATGTGAATATAGCGGCCTCTGAACGAAATCCAGAAATCTTCTTCCTCTTTTTTCCCTGACTTGAATGCGTCCAGCAGGTCTTCCACAAGATGCGCACTTTTTGGCGGGTGACAGTTCTGAACGGACCGGCCGATCACGGTTTTCGTCCGGGCGAAAATCGGATTTTTCCCGTGGGAATAATAACGCACGATATCATTTTCATCAATGTATGTGATATCGAGCGGCAGGTGATTCATCATCATCTCCAGCTGATCGACTTTGAGAATGCCTGTCTCAAGCTGAATGGTTCCGTCTTTCAGAAAGTGTTCGCCACTGGTGAGGTCTGCCCGTTCAGGCAACCAGCGGACCGGCGGATCAATGAACATATAGCCGATGACGTTTCCTTCCCGTTCGATTTTGAGCCACTCATCTTCTGTCAGATGCTCCATGGCCATCGGAAAAAGTATGTTTTCTTCCTTGAAGATCATTTCGTTGATTTCATCGATGATGTACTGCAGTTTTTCGTCGAGATCTTCTGCATCCGGATGGTCGTTTTCCATCAGCAGTGCCCGCGCTTCCTTAACCGCTTCACGGATCCGGTCGTCCACGCCCCACATCACCTGCGTCGGGCCGTAAATTCCATACTGCTCAAGATAAGGAAACAAGAGATTTTCCTTTCGGCTGTAGTGGACATCGATGGCCAAAAGTTCCGTCAGATCATCGATCAGCACCTGACGCTCTTCTTCTTCTTCTTCAGCCATCCTCATGTAACGGTCTTTATGCAGACTCAGCTGAAATGACACTTTGTGTTCAAGCTCCCGGTTTTCATGCATAAACGTATGCACCGGATGACCAGGTTCAAATGTCACGCCGTCAGTGCCATGAATCTCATCAATGGAGCCTTTGAATACTTCCGTGTGCACCGAGCACAGACGCTGCACTTCAGAGACGGGGATCTGATCTTCCTCCATCAGGGCCTGTTCCATACGGGAAATTTCCGCCACGCTGATGTTCCCGACGGTTTCTTCAAATTCCCGCTTCACGTCCTCGACGCTCGCTCCGTCGTGCAATTTCCGGATGATCGCCTTCAACTTTTCCTGTTTATCCGTCCGCTCCACCGTCAATGTTTCGCGGTTATTAAGTACTTCACTCATGACAGTACCTCCTTTGTGGAATCGCTGACTGTATAACCCATATCCCTCAACTGCTCTTTGACGTCTTCAAGATCCTTTCCCTTGGCACGACACCCTTTCGGAATCGTCATGATCCGACCCATCGACTGGAGCATGCCGGGTTTTGTGATCTGATCGAACCCTAGTGTTTTCATCGTTTCGGGAAACGCCTCATGCTCTTCGCACAGTTCCAAAACGGTTTTAGATAAATCCACGGTTCCTTTTGCCATTTGAATCGCCTCCATTTGCCTTTTTCTGATCTGATTCTCATTCTAACAACGCCATTCTCAATTAGAGGTGATGTATATCACGATCAGTCCAATGTCATGATTTTGTCACATCTTCACAGTGCGAAGTTATTTTGCAATTCCATCCACTTGTCACATGATGAATGGTAAAATTAAGTTATCTATCCAAGAAGAGGTGAGGAATATGATCTATGAAGCAGCGTGCAGAACGGTACAATATTCGCTCAAAACCGTTTCACCGGTGATGCCCTGGCGGGAACCGGAACTGATGATCGGCGAAAATGCGCTGGATCAGTTGCCGAGGCGCGTCGCACAGGAAGGCATCACGAAGGTTCTGGTCGTGACGGATGAAGGCATAATGACTACCGGGATGGTAGAACGGCTCTGCTCCGGTCTGTCTGTTCACAATGTAGCATCGCGCATTTTTTCCGGTACCGTCCCGAATCCGACAATCACAAATGTTGAGGAAGCAAGAGATGCCTATGTCAATGGAGGCTGTGAGGGAATCATCGCCATTGGCGGCGGCTCCCCGATCGACTGTGCCAAAGCCGTCGGAGCAAGGGTTGCCTGGCCGAAAAGGAGCATCCCTTCCATGAAAGGGTTATTGAAAATCTGGAAGTCGACCCCGTTTACCGCCGTGGTTCCCACCACTGCGGGGACCGGAAGTGAAGCGACCATCGCTTCAGTCATCTCCAACCCGGAAACCCATGAGAAATATGCCTTGATGGATTATGCCCTGCTTCCGGATGTTGCCGTTCTCGACCCGCTTCTCACAACCGGACTGCCTGGATCGATTACGGCGATGACTGGAATGGACGCCCTGACACACGCAGTGGAAGCGCATTTGAACCGGGGTGTACCTGACGAAGTGCGCGCCACTGCACTTGAAGCCATCGATCTGATCTTCAACTATCTTCCGGTTGCTTATGAGGACGGTGGCAATGTATTCGCCCGTAAACAGATGCAGTATGCAGCCTATCTTGCAGGAAATGCTTTTACAAAAGCTTACGTAGGTTATGTTCATGCACTTGCACATCCACTGAGCGGTTATTACAATGTACCGCACGGCCTGGCCAATGCGATCATTCTTCCCCACGTCCTTCGCTATTACGGCACGCATGCCGAGAGCCGGCTTGCTGAAATCAGCAACTTCACCGGTCTGATGGATGAGAGTGCCACAGACAGGGAGAAGGCGAAAGCCGTCATCCGGCATATTGAAAAGCTGAAGCAGGCGATGGCGATCCCGGTCAGCACTTCGGTCATTCAGGATCAGGATTTGCCGGACATGGTGAAACGTGCAGTCGCGGAAGCCAATCCACTGTATCCCGTTCCCGTGATTCTTCGTGAAAAAGAGTTGACTGAACTGTACAACCTCATCCGGGCGTGAACACCCGCATGATGCTTTGGCCAAATAACGACTCTGAAACGTTGTTTGGCGTAAACGGCACCGATGCCCGCCAAATATCCGGTTTTATCTTTTATCTGGCTACTATTTTCTTTAATCGTCCATTTCCAACCCAAAGAGAGTCTCAAAACGGCATAAAATCCGTCTTGAGACTCTTCTTTTTATCACGTATTCGGTTATTCATCGTTCCAGCTTAATCGTAAGATCCGGTCATCATTGGCTGCAGGATCTCCACGACCATCCGTATTGTTCGTGATCAGATAAATGTGCTCATCTTCCACATACACATCGCGAAGGCGTCCCTCCCCGCCATAGATCTCACGAAGCTCTTCGGCTTCTTCATCATAGACATACAGGGCACTGCCTCTTAGACCCGTCACGAGCAGATGATCATCATACACCGCTGTTCCTGAGGGGGCCCATGTCTCTGAGCCACTGTGAATCGCCGGATCTTCCATGCCGTCTCTCGATTCATCGCCTTCGATCTCTGGCCAGCCGTAATTCAACCCAGGTTCAATGATATTGATTTCATCCTGTGCCGTTGGACCGTGCTCTGAGCTGTACATCGTGCCATCGCTTGCCCAGGACAGGCCTTGCGGATTCCGGTGTCCTGTCGAGTATACAAACGAACCATCAAACGGATTATCGTCGGGTACTTCACCGCCCTGTGTCATCCGGAGTATCTTTCCGGCAAGGTTCTCTTCGTCCTGTGACAATGACGGAACGTTGGCATCCCCGGTGGTGACATACAAATAATCGTCAGGTCCAATGGCCAGTCTGCCGCCGTTATGAATCCGGTCTCCGGGAATCTCATCGAGGAGAATAGCCGTTTCCTGCCAGCTGCCGTTGTCATGCGACACCTGGATCACGCGGTTCTGAAGAGCCGACTGCCCCATATACGTGTAATAGGCAAACGCTTCTTTGGATTCATCGAAATCATCCGCCAGTAAAAAACCAAGGAGGCCACCCTCCCCCTCATGCGCTACAGGATCGGACGTTTCGAGCTCAAAGCGCTCCACATCCCCGTTTTCCACTTCCAGAATGTGACCATCCCGGTCGGTTAAATAAAACGTATGGCCGGATTTCTGAAGGGACCATGGCACTTCCAGATTCTCGGCGACTGTCTCCACTGACCAGTCACCCGTTGTCATCTCAAGAATCGGGATG
The DNA here is from genome assembly GCF_001721685.1 of Salisediminibacterium beveridgei. Lineage (GTDB taxonomy): Bacteria > Bacillota > Bacilli > Bacillales > Salisediminibacteriaceae > Salisediminibacterium > Salisediminibacterium beveridgei. The sequence continues at coordinate 2,856,872 of NZ_CP012502.1, forward strand.
CTTGATTCGTCATCTGCGCTATTCTCCTGGTGATTATTTTCTGCATCCTCGTTCTCATTCTCCCCTTCGTGATTGTCCATTTCGGTTTCCTCGTTATTAGTTTCAGGATCTGTTTCCTGAACGCTGTCAGGTTCTGCAGTAGTGTTGTTGGCTGGTTGACAACCTGCCATGAAGAGCATGAGTCCGATCAGCAAAGCGGTGATCCCGTACAATTGATGGTTCATCATGCGCACCCCTCATTTCGAGAATCATTCGTGCTTAGCTTATACCCGATTTTTCCAATTATGAATCGCTGGTGACAAGGAAACCGGCCTGTTCAAGTGCTTTAGCGGCTGCATCGAAATCATCCTCTGAGTCCGCTTCAAGGGTGTGCATATGAATGCCATCGGTCAGTTCAGATAAATAAGACGCCTGGGCGCTGTTCATCTGACTGACGAAGCGCTCCACATCTTTTCTTGATTTCACCATGAGTTGCCCCGTCAATTCACCGTAAACCGGATGTTCAATCATGACGTCCTTCACCGTAATGCCGTGGTCCACAAGCAGGGTCAGTTCCTGTTCAGATTCCTCCGGCCGGTGCTGACAAACGACAATCCGTTCATACTGCTGATTGTTTGGTGCTCCCCGCCAGACATACCCTTGACTTGTGGCAAGCACAGGATGACCTCCTGCTTTCAAAAGTGACATGTCCTGCACAACCACTTGACGGCTGACACTGAAATGATTGGCCAGCTGACTGCCTGAAATCGGTGCTTCCTTCTGTTTTTGCAAGAGACGGATCATGTCATTTCGTCGTTCCCTGGCTGTTAATTTCATGATTGAAACCCTCCTTCTTCTAAAATACGCTCTGCTGCGAATGCCAAATCAGCCATCGCTGTATCAGAATCAAATGAAATGCGGATAAAACGGGTCCGTTTGTCAAGGTCTTCAGGATACAACGCCTGCATCATAACAGAACCATCAGTCTTCCCTGCCTGACACGCACTCCCAGTGGCAATGGCAATCCCGTACCGGTCCAGCGCCGTTAAGAGTTTTTGTCCCTGTAAGCCGGCAATGTGCATACCGATCACTGTGGGCAGTTGCCATTCATCCTCTGTACCTTCCACGCCAAGACGGTCTCCGAAAGGAGCCAGTTGCTCAAGAAAAGCCTCCCGTTTCTGCCGATTCATGCTCAGTCTGCGTTGTATTTCCCCTGGTTCAAGATAAGGTGAAATGGCCTCTGCCAAAGCTGCAGCGCCTGCAATATTGACTGTTCCCTGTACCAGTTTCTGACCTTCACTGTCTATCATCCAGAGGCACCCCGTCCCTTTCGGACCGTGAATCTTATGAGCCGAAACCGACAGACTGTCGCATACGGGGTCCCCTTTTGACACATCGAGCGGAATTTTCCCAAAAGCCTGAACTGCATCGACATGAAAAGCAATCTGTTGATTGTGAAGAAGTTGGCCGATCTCCCTAACCGGCTGCATGATGCCTGTTTCTGCTTGCACGAGATGAACAGAAACGAGCAGGGTCCGATCGGTCAAAGCAGCCTGCACCGCTTCGGGCGTAATCCGTCCGGATTGATCCGGGTTGAGCCAGGTCACTGCCACACCCTCTCTCTCTTTTTCCTGGAAAAAACGCGATACAGAAGGATGTTCCACGGTGGTTGTGATAAGGTGCGGTGTCTGAAAACGTGCTTTTCTTTTCAGCCAGTGATGCCTGAGCGCGATGCCGTTCGCTTCTGTGCCTCCGCTGGTGAGATGGCAACACCCCGGTTCAGCCCCCAGCAATGAGGCAATCCGTGACATGGATGAAGTGAGAATCTGTTTCGCTTCATCACCTGGTTCGTGCAGGCTGTTACTGTTGGCAAAGGCGTGACGCTGCACGTAAAGCCAGGCTTCCATGGCGTCGTTCGTCATTTGCGTCGTAGCCGCACAGTCGAGATAGATCATCACTTATCACTCCAAAAAAAGTATTGAACAAAGTATAGAAATATGCAAACATATATGTCAAGACAAATGTAAAGACAGGTGTGAAGTTATGGACACGATAATTGAGAGAGAATGCATCATCTGTGGCAGTGGCCTTGCCGGTCTTATGACAGCGTATCACCTGAAAGACATGAACGGACTGGCGCTTCTTTCTGCGGGCACCCCGGAAGAAACCAATTCCTTCCGGGCACAGGGCGGTATTGCCTGTGTGACCGATCCAGCCGACAATCTCGAGAGTCATGTTCATGACACCATGTCGGCAGGTCACTTCCTCAATGACCCTTCTGCCGTTAATTGTCTGGTAGAGGAAGGGGTTCAGGAAGTCCGGGAATGGATCCGCCTTGGACTGCCCTTGGATCAGGACCGGTTCGGCAGATTTATTACCGGACAAGAAGGTGCGCACAGTTTCAAGCGAATTCTGCATGCAGGGGGTGACCAAACAGGAAAAGTCTTCACGCGCTACCTGGCCTCGTTGCTTGACGGTGAAGTTGAAACCCTCCACCAGATGAAACTCATCGATGCGACGATCGAACCGGACGGACAGTTGCTGCTTGATATTCGCGGACCTCTCGGCCGGATGCTTCAAATCCGCACCCGCTACCTGATTCTCGCCACAGGTGGGATCGGCGGGCTCTTCGAACAGTCCAGTAACCACCCTGATATGACCGGAACTGCCATTGCCATCGCCAAGAGGCTTGGCCTTCGAACCCGGGATCTCCACCTGATTCAATATCATCCGACACTTCTTCGGGGAACAGACGGCACTGCCAAAGGACTCGTCAGTGAAGCGGTTCGCGGAGAAGGTGCACGGATTGTCACTGAAGACGGTACGCAGGTCATGACGGACATTCATCCCCTGTTGGATCTTGCCCCAAGAGACATCGTGGCAGGAGCGATGTACGAAAAAGAACGGCAAGGACACAAGCTGTTTCTTGATATCACCATGATTAAGAATTTCAAGCAACTCTTTCCTCAAGTATACAGGATTTGCAAGGAAGCCGGTACCCATCCGGAGAATGGTTTCCTGCCCGTGATGACGGGGGTTCATTTTCACATGGGTGGTATCAGGACCGATCTCGATGGTCATACTGCAATTCCGGGAATTTATGCCGTCGGTGAGACTGCCAGCAGCGGCGTTCACGGCGCCAACCGGCTGGCCAGTAACGCTTTGCTGGAATGTATGGTTTTTGCGAAACGGGTTGCCACTCATCTTCAGCTTGCAACAGATTCTTCCATTGACAGACGCTCACTTCAAAAACAAGAACGAACACCGCTGTCTCCTCAGGTTGATTTGCCGGATCTCTTCAAACTCAAACGGTTGATGACAACGTCTCTGGGTATTCATCACCGTCATGAACAGATACATTATGCACTCAAAGAATTGCGTGCTCTCGACTTGTACAAACTGACAAACGTGTCATTGCAAGGCGTCGACGCCCATTCGTGCGACCTTATCAATCAGTGGACTGCAGCCTGTGAAATACTGCAAGCAGCCCTTGATGCATATGAAAGCGACCAGACCAAGACAGCGAACGACACATACAGGAGGCAAAACCATGAATCCGTTGTTACTTGAAGAGCAATTGCGCCAATTTTACACCGAGGATCTAGGTTTCGGTGACGTCACCACCCGGGCGATTTTCAAAGAAACTGATTTGGCAAACGGATCAGTTTATTCAAAAGCGAACGGTGTTTTTTGCGGAACGGCGGTTGTCAGGGCCTGTTATCGCCTCTTTGATCCGGCGATTCATCCCGTCTTTTATAAACATGACGGGGATACAATTCGACCGGGAGAAGAGATTTTCCGCACAGAGGGCCACATCTCTGATCTTCTTGCCGCTGAACGGGTCATGCTGAATATCCTTCAGCACCTTTCGGGTATCGCCACTCGGACCCGCAGGATGGTCCGGATTCTCGAAGGAACCGGCGTGGAGATTGCCGACACCAGGAAAACCACCCCGGGACTTCGAATGCTTGAGAAATATGCCGTCAAAACCGGCGGTGGTAATAATCACCGCCTGCGTCTGGACGACGCTGCCATGATCAAAGATACCCATGTCGCAGCTGCCGGCAGTATCACCCGTGCGGTTGAATTTGTGAAACAGGCTACAGGTCATATGACCAGAATCGAAGTGGAAGTCGAATCATTTGCTCAGTTTCTCGAGGCCATTCATGCAAACGCGGACGTGATTATGATTGACAATACACCGCCAGACATCGCCAAATCATGGCTGCAATCAAAACCGGAAAACATCACCATTGAGTATTCCGGGAATGTCACCGAAGACACCTTATCGGCGATAGCGAAGTCCGGTGTGGATGTGATTTCTGCGGGCTGTCTGACGCACACTGTGACACCGGTGGATATGAGCTTCACACTGCAAGAACAAAAGGAGGATGTTTGATATGACACTCGACTGGCTCACTGAAACCAAAAGCGGTATTCCTGCCTGGTACAAGGAACAATCGGATACCGCACTTTCAGAACGGATTCATCAGGTTAAAAAACAGATGGGGCAGGATCTGTTCATCCCTGGTCACCACTATCAGCGCGATGAGGTCATTCAGTTCGCGGATGCCACCGGCGATTCCCTTCAACTGGCCAGACTGTCGGCAGATCAGCATGCTCGCTTCATCGTTTTTTGCGGCGTGCACTTCATGGCGGAAACCGCGGATATACTCACATCCGATGAGACCGAGGTCATTCTTCCCGACTTAAGAGCCGGCTGCTCCATGGCTGATATGGCCACCAGTGAACAACTGCAGCGCGGCTGGCACAAGCTTCTGCCGCTTTTAGGCGATGCGCCTCTGCCCATCACATATGTCAATTCCTCTGCCGCAGTCAAAGCGTTTGTCGGGCAACACGGGGGGATGACGGTGACTTCTTCCAACGCCGCTAAGGTCATGGATCAAGCCCGCCGGACGGGCAAACGGATTTTATTTCTCCCGGATCAGCATTTGGGCCGTAACACCGGTTACGATTTGGGCGTTCCCCTTCAGCACATGGGTGTATGGGATCCTGTTGCAGATGAACTGCAGGCAGAAACTGATCCACAGATATTGGAAGTCGTTCTTTGGAAAGGGCACTGTTCGGTACATGAAAATTTCCGTATGGATCATGTCGATGCCTTTCGTAAAGAGGAACCCGACCGTCAGATCATTGTTCATCCCGAATGCACGTGGGAGGTGACGCAGGCTGCGGACCTCAATGGCTCCACCCGGAAGATCATCGAAACCATTGAAAACAGTCCTGCAGGAAGCAGGTGGGCCATCGGAACGGAAATGAATCTGGTGAACCGGCTCATTCAGGAAAACTCACATCTCGATATCGTTTCACTGAACCCTGACTTTTGTCCGTGTCTCACGATGAACCGGATTGATCTTCCCCATCTGGCCTGGGTGCTGGACGAACTGGCATCCGGGACGGTTCATAACCGGATCAAGGTGACCGGTGACACCCAAAGGCATTCCCGGTTAGCCATCGAGCGCATGCTGGCGTTGTAATGTCAGTTGTTGAAATCATCATTTTCACAGGAACAAGCTGGGCGAAAGTAGTTATAAGCCAGGCTCTGTTATCGTTCATAGTTGATTTCACTCGCTTTGTGAATAGTGAATTTCAAACTTCGCTTCTCCCTCGGGGGTCGCCTGTTGCGCATTCAGTGCCATGATCAACAATGAACTTTGACAGAGCCCTGCAGCACAAAAAATCCGAACACTATCATCATAGATACGTTCGGATTTCCTACTATACGAGCACCTGTTTTTCAAGATCTCTATGGCCTGCTTGATGCTGTTTATCGATCCAGCTTCTCCAATGATTGAAAAATTTGTTCAGCTGCTTCTTCGGGTGTGATTTCGTCTGTCAAAACCCGGATGTGATGAGCGTCGTACAATGAACGACGCTCAGCAAACAGGGTTTCAATTTCCGCCATCGACTTTGTTTGCAGAAGGGGCCGGCTGCTGATCAATTCCGGGAACCGTTCCTTCCACGCGGCAAATGTCATATCCAGAAAAATCACGACTGCCTCTTCCAGACATTTCTGCCTGACCGCTTCTTGCATAAAGGCTCCGCCACCTAAAGAGAGTACCTGTTTTTCTGCATCAATCAATTGCAGGATCGTTTCTTTTTCCTTGTTGCGAAAAGCCTGTTCCCCGTATGTATGAAAAATCTCCGGAATTGTCATCTCATCAAATGCTTTCACGATTTCTTCATCTGAATCCTTAAAAGGAACATCCAGCCTGTCAGCAACCAGCTCTCCGACAGTTGTTTTGCCGACACCCATAAATCCGATGAAGACCAGCGTCCGGCCCAGTGATTCATGATCGACTTTCATAACTAAGACTCCCCCTTCTGCTCCAGCTCCCGGTGCAACGCTTGTAAACCGAGTAAATAACTATCCACACCAAATCCTGCAATCTGTCCCTTCGCAATCTCTGCGATGACAGAATGATGGCGGAATGCATCCCTGGCATGAATGTTCGACATATGCACTTCAATGACGGGAACCTCGAGGATATCCAATGCATCGCGGATCGCATAGCTGTAGTGGGTCCATGCTCCGGCGTTGATCAACACACCCTCCACTTTGTCCTCAAAGGCCTGGTGAATTCGCTCCACCATCTCTCCTTCATGATTGGTCTGGAACGTTTCCACCTCGGTTTGTAATTCCTGTCCGAACGCCTTCAGCTGCTCGTCAATTTCAGCCAAGGTCACTGTGCCGTAAACATCGGGGTTTCGTTTTCCGAACATATTTAAATTTACGCCATGTAATACCACCAGTCGTTTCATGACATCCACCTCCCTATCTCCTCTGATTATAGCGGAATCTGGCTTTGAGTGCGAGGTGCTTGCCGGATTATTCCTTCTGCTGTTTTTTCAATTCTTTTAACGGATAAAACGTCCCCCGCCATACGATGCCGCCACGGATTACTGTCAAAAGCACCGAGCGGAGGATTGTGAACATGAAGAGCACGGCACTGAATGGAAAAACCAAAAACGTTTTGAGTACTTTTGGCCAGGGATGAAAGGCCGTTCGCACATAAATCACGAGGAGAATCACAATCACAGCACTATAGAGCCCCTGGGTCACTCCCGTCGTGATGAACAGTGCGATAAACGGAAACACTTGTGAGATAAACACTCCAGCCAGCGCAAACAGCACCATGAACCAGGAATAGTGCAAACCCGCAAACGTGTTTTTCTCCAACCCTTTAACCGCCTCTTTCAATGAAGGATACCATTCCACGGCCAATCCGCCCGTTCCTTCAATCACCCGTTGACGAAGCCCCGCTTCTTTCACTTTCAGACCAAGCATCAGGTCATCATCCGGACGCATACGGATGGCTTCATGGGTACCGATGGTGTCATAGGCATCACGCCGGATCAGGTTAAAGGCCCCGATCCCCAGCGCATGTTTACTGTTGTCATCATTCGCTTTCCAGGGCCGCTTATAATAGGAGAAACCAAATAAAAAGAAATGAACAAAGGCCTGTGTCCAGAACGTCTTCACCGTCATCTCCGGCGTCATTGTCACATGGGCTGCATCGGTATCTGCCATATATGCCATGGCTCCGCTTACCGTATGCGGTTTGAAATAAACATCCGCATCCGCAAACACCAGATAATCCCCACTTGCCTTCTGGACGCCCCGGTGAAGGGCATGATTTTTACCGAGCCAGCCAGCCGGCAAGTCGGTTAAATGAACCGCTCTCACCCGCGGATCCTGTTCTGCCAGCTGATCAAAGCAGCTGCCCGTGTCGTCTGAGGAGCGGTCATTGACGAGAATCCATTCGATGTTACGATAAGACTGCTTCAATTGACTGGCGATGCTGTCAAGCACACCGCTCCCTTCATCCCGCGCGGCAATGATGACGGAGACCAAGGGTTCATCCTCATCGAATGAACGGGCATTGCGGTATTCTTCAAGCTTAGGAAACTTCCGAAAGCCCACCAGTGTATCGATTAAGATCCCCGCCCAAATGATGAGCGTCACTATCGCCAAGTAAATCATTCTGTCTCCTCACTTTCTACAAATTTCACATTTCTGTGGCGGTTTGGATAAAATCATATATTCCAAACGAATTATACCTTATACTGAACGTGCATACTTTAGATACTACTTACTTTATAAATGAGGGATTACCATGAAGAAAATAATGGCAGGCTTCACCGCATTCGTTATCACTGCCGGCTGCAGCGCCGGGGCAAGTGAATCCTATGACGATTATGAACGTCATTCAGAGCACCTGTTTGATTACTTTGATACGGTGGTGCAGGTGATTGGTTATACTGAATCCGCTGAAGACTTTTATGAATATGTGGATCACGTTGAAGAACGGTACCGTTACTTCCATAAACTGTTCGACTATTACAATGAATACGATGACTTTACCAATGTCTCCACCATAAATGCAAATGCCGGGATTGAACCCGTGACCGTCGACGATGAACTGTTCGAAATTATCGCATTCTCAAAGGAATGGCATGAACAGACGGAAGGGAAGATGAATATTGCCGTCGGCAGTCTCGTTGAACTTTGGACAGACGTTATGAACGAGGCGAAGGAAAATCCTGACAATGTATCTTTACCCGACTCGGCCATGATCGAACAGGCACAGGCACATACATCGATGGATCAGATCATTCTGGATGAAGAAGCCTCCACCGTTTACCTCGAGGATGAGCAGATGAGCCTCGATCTCGGAGCCATCGCCAAAGGTTTTGCCGCAGACATTGTCGGTACCGAACTGATTGAGATGGGCTTTGAATCCGGTGTCATTATGTCCGGTGGCAACTGGCAGATACTTGGCCCTCCGATGGAAGAAAACAGGGATTATTGGATCGTAGGGGTACAGGATCCTGATCAGCCCCACATGGCTTCTGAAGATGCGGTTCTTGAACGCATTCAACTTCAGGATCAGTCGATCGATACAAGCGGCGATTATGAACGTTATGTAATGATTGACGACAAAAGAATTCATCATATCATTGATGTAGAAACCGGTATGCCCGCAGAACACCATCGCGGCATATCAGTTGTTGCAGACAGCGCGGTCGTTACAGAATACCTCACTACCGAATTGTTTCTTCTCCCCTTTGAAGACGGCTTGTCCCTTGTGGAGAGTCTCGAAAATGTGGAAGCCCTATGGGTCGGAGATAATAAAGATATCCGCAAGAGTTCAGGTATGGAAGATATAATTCAGTAATACAGATCAGCAGGAGGCATGCAACCATGAATGAAAAGAAAAAAATGAAACGCGGGGATTTCATTATGCTGATGGGGGCAGGCGTTGTCGCTGGCGGCTTGTTTCTCTGGACAGGCAGCACCGATCTGTTTCGCCGGATGACCCGCTCGGATGACGATCCACTCATGGCCAAAATCGAACAAAACGGATCAGTCACTCATGAAATTGATCTGACAACGATATCCGAAGAAGAGCGTATTGCATTGGAAAATGATTTAAATGTCATAATCGAAGTTCAGCCTGGTCAGATCCGTTTTCAACACTCTGACTGCCCGGATAATATCTGTGTCAATACCGGCTGGCTGACAAGGGAGGGACACAATGCCGTCTGTTTACCAGCCCGAACCGTCGTCTCCGTCGGATAATCAAGAGGGAAAGACCATCCCGGCATTGGACCGGCCGATGGGCAAACATAAACGAAATGCAATCATTGTCATTCTTGTGACCAATGCCATACTGATTTCCCTGCTCGAGTTCTTTGTGTTTATTCCATTACCGATTCCAGGGATCAAACTGGGGCTTGCGAATATCATTACACTGCTCGCCATCGCGTCGCTGAGTTTTCGACACGTCGTTTCAATCGTTGTCATCCGGTGCCTTGTTGTAGCTGTTTTGACCCGGGGTATTCTTACTCTGGCCTTCAGCCTGACAGGCGGGATTATAAGTGCTCTACTCATGGCCGTCATGTATAAAAAGTTCTCGAATCTGTTCAGTATTAAAGGAATCAGCATAGCCGGAGCATTGGTGCATAACTCCGCACAAATTACCGTGGCAGCGTTTATTCTCGGCGAGGTTGTCATTTTCTATTACCTGCCAATTCTGCTCGTTTCTGCTGTCATTACAGGTTATATCACAGGTAGCATTGGAGAGAGGGTTATTTATGAAATGGAGAAAAAAGGGGTTCTGGCCAATCGATAGTGGCTATAAATTCATCATCGCCCTGATCCTTGGGATTATTCCTTTTTTCCTGGATCATCAATTGAGTTTTGTTTTACTTGCCATTTATCTCCTCATCAGCACTTTCTTGTATGGTGCAAGATTGAAAGATATGTTTAAGAGCATGGCCGCTTATTTGATCATTATTTTATTCCCCTACCTTTTCGGACTGGGGATGGCAGCGATCGTATCTGCCTTTTCCGCGACAGACTTCGGTATGGTCTACGGATCCTTCGAAGATGTTACACTGAGGCTGATCCAGTTGTTCTTGCTCTGGTACGCTACCAGCCTTTTTTTCTTCTCTACCGGAACGGAAGAAATCGTCGGTGTCTTTGATTTCATGCTGACGCCCCTTAAGAAATTAGGTGTCCCAGTTGAAGATTTCCTCAAAGTCATCATGTGTGTGGTCAACGAGTTAAAACAGCTGGGACCTTCCGTTAAAAAGAGCTTTGCCTCCAGTATGAAAGGCTTCAGTGAAAACGAAACCTGGCGGGCTAAAATTGCTCAAATCAGCGATGTCCTGGTCGCTTTCATCGTCGACTCGTTTCAGCGTCTGGACGAAGTGGAACAGTACGTGAATGAAGTGGATGCAAAAGCCCTGTTTACGTACCGGGCCATGCTGTCAAAGTCTGAAATTGTATTATTCATCAGTTTCATTGGATTAATATACATCATAGCCACATTAGAGCAAGCGATTCTGATATAAAAGAAAACAGCCGTTTTCGGTTTCCAGCCGGAATCGGCTGTTTTATTTTTTGATTGATTCATTGCTCATTAACACTATTGAAGTAGTTTTATGTCTGTTAAGTGATCAAATTGTGAGGATTTTAAAACACTTCACAGACTTCACACATTTGACATATTATTTCTCTTTCCCGAAAAAAATCCTATGATATACTCGATTTAATTAGTTAATAATTATTCAATATCGCCGTATCCAGTTAACACAAAACCACAAATAACAGGGACAAATGTCCCGTAACTCGAAATTCAGAAGGAGGACAATGATTATGAATCAGGAAGTATCAAGACGCTCATTTTTGAAACGGTCAGCCACCCTCGTGTCCGGTGTTACACTCTTATCAAGCGGTGCTTTCGCAATGGGAAATATGGCCGGTGCAACGGAAGAAACCGGACGAAACGTCCGCTACGGTATGGTTATCGACAACATTAAATGTATCGCCTGTGGTCAGTGCCAGGCCGGTTGTAAGGAACGTCACGGATTGCCGGAGGATGAAGATTACATCAAACTGTACAAGGATTTCGAGACTGGCAATGCACCAAATATCAAGATTGAGAATTTCACCGCTCAGTGCAATCACTGTGACAACGCACCCTGTGCACGGATCTGTCCGACGCAAGCCACGTACCTGAACGAAGACGGTATCATGATCATGGATCACGATAAATGCATCGGCTGTAAAGGCTGTGTAGCAGCGTGTCCTTACAATGCCCGTATCTGGAGCGAAGCCAAACAAACACCTGAGAAGTGTAACTTCTGTGACGGTTACGTACAAGCTGGCGAACAGCCCGCCTGCGTGGAAGCCTGTCCGGTGGATGCACGACACTTCGGTGATCTGAATGATCCGGAAAGCGAAGTTTCCCAAATGGTTGCAGAACGTCGTTTGAATACACTGCGTGCCGATCTCGGTACGAATCCAAAAATCTACTATGTGAGACAACAGTAAAGGAGGGGTATCCATGAGTGAATTGATTAATGATCAATCAAGCATTCGCCAACATAAAACGTTCCGGATCGTTGTTGTGGCAGCGATTGGTGTCCTGGTGGCATTGTTTGCCTACGGGGCTGTCGTCACACTGCTTCAAGGTCACGATGCCTGGGGCACCACCGATGAATTTTCCTGGGGTATCCTGATTTCCGCCTATGTCTTCTTTGCAGTAGGCTGTACAGGGATCTGTCTCTTATCCACACTGGGCCACCGGGACTGGATTTTGAAACTCGTATTCGGTGATACGAAATTCACCAACACTGCAGAATTCGAAAGCATGGGCATCAAGCCGATCGTCCTTGCCATTTCCTTTATGCTGACGGCTTTCACCGTTCTGTTTTTCGAACTGAAATATCCATTGAATCTTGCCATCTATGCTGTATTGTCACCGAACTTTCAATCCGCCTTTATCTGGATGGGCTTTCTGTACGGCATTTATTTACTCTTCCTGATTCTTGAAGTGGTCTTCTACTTGCGTAAAAGTCCAAAGGCTTTGAAAATCGCTTCCTTCCTGGCTATTACAACCGGAATCATCGCAACCAGTAACCTCGGCGCTGTTTTTGGCACCATGCCGGGACGGGCCTACTGGACCGCACCCTATTTACCGATTTTCTTCATCTTTACTGCCCTGTTAACCGGTGCCGCCGCATTAATGGTTCTGTATTACTTCCATAACCAGAAGACCAGAGAAGAGATTGTACCGTATATGAGTAAACTGCTCGTTTTGTTCATCATCGTCGTCGGTATCATGACCGTCTGGAACCTCGTCAGCGGTTTCATCGGGCAGTATCCGGAACGTTATGAGGCGACCATGAACCTGTTATTCGGTGATCTGGCCATCAGTTTCTGGGTGTTTGAACTCGGTATCGGGTTATTGATCCCGCTAGCGATCGTATTGTTGACCCGTTCACCGAAACTGCTGTTGGCTGCGGCCGTGATGGCCCTTGTCGGCATGATGTTCGCCCGGCATAACCTTGTTACCGCAGGCCAAACCGTTCTTTTACAGCCGGACGCTTCCACTCAGGTTTACCTGATGAGTTACGTACCGACATTTGTTGAAATGAGCATGACGATTGGAGCACTGGGCGTGCTGTTGGCCTTCTACTTCATTATGACAAGGCTCCTCAACAAGCTGGAAAAGAAAGAAAAACCATCGGAAGCTCAAAAAGCCAGCTGATTCTAAATCTGTGCATTACCCCCTTTTCATAATGACGGACCCGCTCACTTCCGAGCGGGTCCGTCTGCATTCATGATGACAACAGTGATTTTGCTGCTGTTTTTGACTGGTTTTGGTACACACTCAGTGCAGCCTGAACCCCATTCCCCCGGGTCACGGTTACGCCTTGCCAGATCAGGACACTTTCCAGCGCATTCAGGACAGCTAACACATTCCGCTTTTGACAGCTGTAACCCATGGTGCCGATTCGCCAGATTTTTCCGTGCAGTGGTCCGAATGAGCTGGCAATCTCAATCCCGAAATCATCGAGCAATTGCTTACGAACCGCATCACCGTCCACACCCGGCGGTATCTTCACACACGTGACGGTAGTCAGTTTTGCTGCCGGGTCTCCAAACAGTTCAAGCCCCATTCCTTCAATGCCTGCCACGAGTGCTGCTTCGTTTTCTTTGTGACGGGCAAATCTCGCAGGGAGTGTTTCTTCAAGAATGACCCGAAGACCTTCATATAATCCGTAAATCATCGACGTCGCTTCGGTATGATGATTCAAGCGTTTTGGAGACCAGTAATCCTGCAGCTGACTGAGATCCAGATAATTGCTGCGCACCCGCCGGTCCATCCCTCTCGGATCCTCTGAGGATGCGATGCCTTCTTCCACCGATTTCCGTTCCTGCAGGACCGCTTCAATCCGGTGGTTATACGTTAACGGAGCTAGACCTGAAGGAATCGACAGGCATTTCTGCGTCCCCGTAATCAGGCCATCAATATACCACTCATCTGGCAGCACATCCATACCGGCAACAGTCGCCACTGCATCGACGATGAACAGCGCATCGTTTTCCCTGCAGGCATGGCCGATCGCTTTTAACGGATGCACCCGTCCTGTGGATGTATCACCGTGGACCATGGCGACCACCTTGGGTTTCCAATCGCGGATGACCTGGGTGACTTCATCCTCCTCAAATACTTCGCCCCAGTCGCAGGTGATCAATTTTACATCGCCCCCGACACGCTCACATATTTCTTTTAATAAATATCCAAATCGGCCGAAACCGGGAACGAGTACTTTATCACCGTCTTCAATGATACTCCCCAGCATCGCTTCGATACCTGCTCTCGATGTCCCGTCGACTGGGAAGGCCCAGTGATTTTCAGTCTGCAGGACTTCTCTGAGCATTGTCATGACATCATTCATGATCGCAGTGAAATCCGGATCAAACTGTCCGAGGACTGAGGAAGACATCGCCCGCAATACGCTCGGTTCTGCTTCCACAGGACCCGGTGTCATGATCGTTCTCGGTGGAATCGTTAAGGGTTTCTCCATCATACATCACGCTCCATTTCTCCGTGTGCCAATTTCTGCAACGTACGCAGAAGTAAGTTGGTTCCAGTGGCGCAATCCTCTGCTGTCGTCCATTCCTTTGGATTATGGCTGATCCCATTTTCCGAACGGACGAGGATCATGCCCATTTTCGAGACGGTGGACATGATCAATGCATCATGCCCTGCCCCGCAAGGCATTGGAGTAGATCCGATTCCACATTCATCCGCAGCTTCATCTAAAACCGTTTGAATTTCGGAAGAACAGACAGCGGGCGCTTCTTCTTTTGTGATTTCACTGACGAAGCTGACACCCCGTGCTGATTCGATTGAATGGAACGCTGCATAGAGATCACGAAGCATGCTGCTTCTTGCTTCTTCACTGCCGTGACGAAGGTCAATTGTAAATTCAGCCTCACCTGGAATGATATTTACGCCCCCGGGTGTCACATTCAATTTCCCGACGGTTCCCACGCCTTCATACGTTACTGCAACCCGTTCCACAGCGAGCATCGTTTCTGCCATGGCCAGAGATGCATCTTTTCGGATCGCCATCGGCGTTGCTCCCGCGTGATCTGCCGCACCTTGAATCTTGACTTTCAGCCAAAGGGGTCCCTGAATCGAAGTGACGATCCCGACAGGCACATCGGCTTCTTCAAGTACTCTTCCTTGTTCAATATGCATTTCCACAAAGGCTTCGATCTCTTCCTGGCTTCGGGCTGCTTCGATATAACGCCCAGGATCAAACCCTGCCGACAAAAGGGCCTCTTTATACGTAAAGCCCTCTTTATCCGTCAATTGCAGGAATCCCGGTTTCAGCTGTCCTGTCAAAGCTTTACTGCCCAAATAGCCTGCACCGAAACGGGTCCCTTCTTCGTCAGAGAAACTGACGACTTCAATGGTCCGTTTTGGCTGTTCGCTATGTTCTATCATGGTTCTCACAGCTTCAATGGCTCCAAGGACGCCAAGTGATCCATCGAAGGGCCCTCCCTGAATGACGGTATCCACATGAGACCCTGTCATAATTACCGGAAGTTCAGGATTTGTCCCTTCTAACCGGCCAAGAACATTCCCGACTGCATCCATCTTTACGTCGAGCCCCACTTCTTCCATGAGACGGATAATATACTTTTTCGCTTCAATCTCAGGCGGTGTAAAAGATAACCGGGTTATGCCCTCAGATTCATGCTCACCTGCTCCAATTTCACGCAACTTCATCAGATGACCCCAAAGCCGCTGCTGATTTATACCTGCCGTTGTCTGCAAATTACTCACCTCTTCACTCATCGATTCAGCTCCCACGATATGTGGTATAGCCGTATGGTGTAACCAGAAGGGGCACATGATAATGGGCCTCTGAATCATTCACTGTAAAGCGGACCGGAACCTGATCGAGAAACAGGGAATCCTCTGGCTGATCCTGCTCATTCCGGTAATATTCTCCCACGTGAAAGAGCAGTTCATACTGCGCTGCTTTGAACGCCGTGTCTTCAAGGAGAGGCGAATGGATGCGACCGTCTTCATTTGTCGCAAACGTTTCGATTTCACGAAATGCTTCTGTTTCGTCGTCGAAACGGCTCAACGTAATCCGCATGCCCGCAGCGGGGTGACCTGCTGCGGTATTCAAGACATGAGTGGTCAATTTTCCGCTCATGACCTTCCCTCCTCGCGCCTAACGTCTTCTTGCAGGACAGTGAATTTCTGGAATCCATAAGGCGGGCGTGGATCGGTAAAGACCTTCCCTTCCTTTGATGCCGGGATCTCATCACGAATCGTCTCCCAAGTCCGGTTATTGGATTCAAAGGACACGGTCTCCAGCTGTGGAAACCGCTGCATCACCCGGATCCCGATATCGTAAATCAGCTTCTGGATCGAGGGGGAGGCTTCCTGATGGAAAAGCGTCTGGGCAATGTGTTTGACCTGCTCAGCGGCAACATATAACTCCGGTTGATCACCGAAAGCGTCATCCATATTTTTGTAAGTCCAGCTGATGTTCAGGTAAATAAACAGCGGTCGGTCTTTTGTTTCCGGGAGCTTTGTGTATTCATCGCGAATAAAGCCTGCAAAGCTGCTGCCCTTCACCTTAATGAGATGCAGATCGTGCACACTGCACTCAAGGGCGTTGAGTTTCGCTTCACCCGATTCACTCCGGCCTGTGGAAAGGGTTACGCCCGGCTTCTCCAGGACCCCTTCCCTGAAAACTGTCTCACTTTCCTGAACACCGGCATCACTGCCAACCATTGCAGCTTCGAAAGGAAACTGCTTCCCGCTCATATCCACTGAACTGATATGGTCGTACTTTTTTAAAAATTGAGCGCTGACATAGGCAAGAAAGCCTTCCATCGTGCTGCCGGTATATTCTCCTGCGTGGTGTAAAATGAAATTCTTCATGGAATCTGTCGCAACAACTTTGCTGTTGTCCCCTTCAGTAAATGATGTGAAAAAGGCTTCCCCGGCTAAGGAGACCTGAATATCCATGCCAAGAATCGTGTTGGAACGACCCTTGAAATCTGATTCCGGGATCATAGCGATTCCTGTTAACGGTGTGGCATAGGTGCGATAGACAAATACATCGCCTTTTCCGTAAAGCATTGTACGTTCAGTCATGACTGATCTCCTCCTTCGTCTTCATCCCTGTAATCAAATCGTGTAACCGGAAACCGGCGATTTTGCCGACTTCATGCAGGGCCGTGGCAAATTCTTTTTCTTTCGTATGATGAATCCGCTCTTTCAGATTGGTAATGATTTCTTCTTTTGTCTTCCCTTTCACTGCGAGAATGAAGGGAAAACCAAACTTCTCCGTGTATAATGTATTCAGCTCCTGAAGTGTCTGATACTCTTCTGCCGAAAGTTGATCGAGTCCGGCACCTTTTTGTTCTGCGACAGATGCCTCTGTCATTTGAATGCGGCCGCCAAGATCCGGATGAGCCCGGAGTAAGCTGAGCTTTTGTTCTTCACTGCCCGCGTGCATGGCAGTGAGCATACGCCTGTAAACATCGTCCGTGGACAGAAATGGCCCGCCCTGATCGTAGGCGGACTCAGCCACCCATGGGGAATGTTCAAACACATGCCCCACGTCGCGAATAAATGCCTCTCTCGATAAACGTCTGATATCATCCATTGTCATCATGGTTCTCATCTCCTTGTTCACCTTGGATCCCCTGTCAGTGAGGTCCTTCTGATCAGCCGTTTAATGGCCGTATTCGAATCCCGCATGACTTCTTCTTTGTTCATCGTTGTGAGAATCCGGTTTCGCATCACGATCTTGCCATGGATGATGGTTGTTTCCACATCCGCCCGTGTGGCAGAATAGACAATTCTTGAAATGGTATCCACGTCATAGGAAGGGTACATATGCAGATCATTCAAATTCAAGATGGCCAGATCTGCTTTTTTCCCCGGCTCAATGCTGCCAATCTGATCTTCCATGCCCATCGCCTTTGCACCACCGATGGTCGCCATTTGAAATACTTTTTTGGCATCCATGGCGGTCGGGCCGTTTTCAGGTTTATGAATCAAAGCGGCAAGGCGCATTTCGTTGAACATATCTAAATTGTTGTTACACGGTGCACCGTCAGCCCCCAGGCTGACACACACGTGGGCATCCAACAGCTGAGGAATTTCTGCCCGTCCGGAAGCCAGTTTTAAATTACTCCCTGGACAATGGGTCACTTTCACCTGCTTGTCCCGGATGATCTCCTTTTCCCGATCACTGAGCCAGATGCAGTGCGCCAGAATCAAGCGCTCATTCGCAAGCCCGAGTGCATCCAGATATTCCACGTTTCGCATGCCGGTATCACGTTCCACAATGGCAATTTCGCCTTGATTTTCTGCAGCATGAGTATGCACCCTGACCTGATACTCTTTCGAGAGAAGGGCAGTTTCCTTTAACAGGTTCTCCGTACACGACACGACGAACCTCGGTGAATACGCGTACTGCAATCGGCCTTGATCATAGCCATGCCATTTTTCAAGAAGGTCTGTACTTTCTTTCAGAGAGGTCATCGTATCTTCCTGTAAAGGAAGGGGTACGTCCTCGCCCTGATCCATCATCACTTTACCGGAAAGGGCCCGGATACCGGACCTTGCCATGCCTTCGAATGCTTCGTTCGTATGATGAACCGTCTCCATATCGACGATCGAAGTGGTCCCGCTTTGAATCAGTTCGCCTGTTCCAAGCATGGCGGAATAATAGATGGATTCAGGATCATGGGCTGCTTCAAGGGGCCAGATCCGGCCTTTCAGCCAATCCATCAGTTCCAGATCGTCTCCCCTGCCGCGAAAAATCGTTTGACAGAGATGAATATGCGTTTGAATAAACCCGGGAATCACAACCCGGCCGGTGCCATCAATTACTTCTGCATCCGTTGGGCATGGAAGGTGCTCCCCGACTGCCAGGATATCCGTTCCTTCGATTAAAATATCACCCGTCAGCTGTTCTCGTTTTTCGTTCATCGTGATGATTTCAGCATTTCGAATCAATATGCTTCCCATCAGGGTCCCTCCTGTGCTCGTTCTTATTTCGCAGTCAGGATCTGTCGGTTCCTGGCAGGACCCTCAAACCATCATTTTGAGGTTGTGCGATTGATTTAATTTTTTGCCTGTGTTATTCAATCACTTTCTGCTGACTTTTGATGAAAGTTCTTATTGAAATCGTACCCTCCGGGACGCTTCAGGCCGATGCTTTCCCAAGGTCTTGTCCTCTGCTACCTTTTGCTTTGCAAAAGTGGATCTTCGGACTGCGCTTCATCCTCCGGGAGTCACGGGCTGTGCATCCCTATGGGTACTCCTTCAAAAACAGCTCATATCCAGTCAATCAGTTTTTCAATGTTTCAGAAGAAGCTGCTTTTATGAGTTCTTTTGCTTTCTCATAGGCCTTTGGTGTATCCACATCAAACGTGATCAAGGGGTCATTCACCGGTGTATGCAAAGACAGAACCTGGTTGTTGAGACGCTTACCGCCTTCATCGCCCGGCAATTTCAGGCACATGAGGTTCAGCATGTACGGTCTGCCGAAAAACACCGGATGCCCCTGTCGTCCATGAAAGATCGGACGGACCGTATACGGCTTTCGACTCGCTTTCATCGACAGCCCTTCATCATAAACAGCCTGATAGGTTTCTTCCGAAATACACGGCTGATCGGCCAGCATCACGAGCGCATGGGCTCCTCTTGATTGCGCATAGCACAATCCTTTTTTCAGAGAGGTTGCCTGTCCGGTTTCATGGACCGGATTATGAACGAATTGAATCCGTGAATCTGTCACCGTAACGGCGTCCATCACTGCATCTGCATGTGCTCCGGTGACAATCACGATGCGCTCCACGGGGAGTTTTGCAGCTTGCATGACTGTGTGGTCGATCATGGAGTATCCTTCAATCTCAAGCGTCTGTTTCACAGCACCCATACGGGTGGAAGCACCACCAGCAAGAATGATCGCATGTACGGTATTCGAAAACATGTTACATCACCGCCTTTTCAGAATTGGTCAAGACCCTTTGTTGTCGTCTGACTTGAATCAGTTCCGCCACAATGCTGATGGCGATTTCCTCGGCACCTTCCGCACCGATATCGAGTCCCACCGGCGAGTGAACGGCATTAGGAATCCTGCCGGAAGACAGGAGCCTGCGAGTGCGTTTCTTCGGACCGAGTACACCGATATATGCCAACTGCTTCTGTTTCTTTACCAGTTCATTCAAAATGATCAAGTCATCCTGAAACTTGTGCGTCATCACCAGTGCGTAGCTTCCTTCGGGCATGGTCTCCACCTGAAAAAAATCGTCCGGTGTCAGCCATCTGAAGCCTGCAGCTTCAGGGAATATCTCCTCATTGAGCCGTTCTTTCACGGTGTCCACCACAACCGGATTGAATTCCAACGAGCCAAGATGCTTCACCAGTGGTTCTGCATCCATGCCTGCACCAAATACGTATACAACCGGCTTTGGTTCAATCCGTTCAACGAGCACCCTGTCATATGCACTGCTGGTCAGAAACACTGGCGCTTTCCTTTGATCTTGAAAAGATCGGATGATATCGTCATCCAAAGCAGTGGACTCTTCAGTCAGCCCCTTACCTGATGAAAAATAATAATCAGGTGATTTTGTCACTGGATCGTCCAGACCCGCAACCCGGAACAGCGTCTCACCTTTCTGGACGTGGCGTAAGGCTTCAGCCATGATATCCCTTGTTTTTTCATGGTTGAGATCCATTGGCTCAATGCTTACATATACTTTTCCGTTGCAGCCGGCGCCTTTTCCCCAGCCGAGATCGTCTTCAGCGCGCATATCGTAATTCACGATCGTGCTCGTCATCGTCTGAATGGCAGAACGGGCCCGAATCATCAGGTCCTCTTCCAGACAGCCGCCGCTGATCATGCCGCTGCAATTCCCCTTTGCTCCAATAATCATCTGCGCCCCCTGGTGACGATAGGCCGATCCTTCCACATGAATCACAGAGGCAATGGCAACCTGCTTTTCATCACATGCATACATCCACTCGAGTAATTTATGCTGTTCTGACATCAGGTTTTCCCCTCCTTTTTCCAGGATCCATCAGCAATCTGTTCAAGCACACGGTGGATCCCGCCGTAGCCTGTGCAGCGGCAGAGATTCCCGGACAGCGCATCTTTCAGATCTTCATGACTCGGATCTGACTTTTTCTTCAAGTATCCGCTTAAGGATACGATCATGCCCGGTGTGCAATACCCGCATTGCAGAGCCCCTTCTTCAAGGAACAGCTGTTGAATGTGATTGACTTGGCTGTCCTTCTCTGAGAGACCTTCGATGGTGTCAATTCTGCGACCATCAATCTGATAAGCCATTAACAGGCAGCTGTTCATCGGCCGCCCATCCACGAGCACCATACACGCACCACATCGACCGACTTCGCAGGACACCTTCGTGCCCGTCAATCCGCAATCTGACCGGATCAGGTCGACTACCCGTCTTTCCGGAGGCAATTTCTGCTCCACCTCCTCACCATTCAATGTAAACTGAACAGTCATTCCTTGATCTTCTTCTTTGTGATGCAAGGTTTTCGTGACGGGTTTCATCGTGTTCCCTCCTTTTCTGTTGGCGTAAGCCAGGCCAAATCTTCCGTCTCTTCCAAAATGCGTTCCGGTGTAACCGGAAGAATCGTGTGCCAGCTGCCTGTTGCCTCCCGAATGGCTTTGACGATGGCCGGCGCCAGTGCCACAGATCCGATTTCACCTACACCCCTTGGTCCAAAGCTGTCTCCTTCAGGCAATGTTTCATTGGCTGTCACCTGTTGCTGGTGGGGCACATCTTTAATCGTTGGCACCAGGTAACTGTCAAGATTTCTGGTTGCATAGCGTCCTTCTGTCATGACAGCATCTTCGCTCAATGTAAAGCCCAGAGCCATGATGCTTCCGCCTTCGATTTGACCGAGATACCCGAGAGGATTCATCACTTCTCCTGCGGATACTGCATGATCCACCCGGGTGACAGCTACCTTTCCGTTCAGCGTATTGACCTCTACTTCGGCCATTACTGCCGTGGAGCCGTAGAGATAATGGCCACCCAATACAGGGTCCGGCGTCACGGGAAAATGATGTTCGGTAGATGCGTAAATCATTTCGGCGCTCTTGTTCTCAAGATCCTGGTAAGGTAAAACCAGCGATTGTTCCGTCTTGTGCCAGATCCCTCCGGTTCCGGTGATCAACTCCTCCTCGTCAAGGCCTGTCTGCTTCGCAGCTTCTTCCAATAGCGCTTTTCGAAAAGGTCCGCGCATCCGTTGAATGCTTTGCCAAACCATGTTGGTAGTCCTTGAAGCTGTGGAAGATCCGCTTGCAGGAACTTGTGCGGTATCGCCGATTTGAATCTGAATATCTTCTTTACTGCATGAGAAAGCTTCTGTCAACATCACTCCAAGTGTACCAATGAGTCCTTGTCCGAATTCTTCATGGCCAAAAGCAGCGAGGATTTTTCCTTCTGGAGTGAGCTTTAATTCACCACCCGCAGGGTCCGGTATCCCGTAACCAAGCCCGGAACCATGAAAAGCCAGTGCCATGCCGCGTCCGATTTTGATCCATGGTTCTGTCGGGTGCGTTTCAGATGCTGCCAATTCAGAGAGTGGCGATTTCAGAATGTCGTTCAGAACCTGACGCGGGCCATCATTTGGTGCCACAACTTGCGCCATTGGCCCAGGGTCCTTCTCATTTCGGATATTAAGATGCCTCAATTCCCATGGATCCAAACCGCTTTCCTCTGACAGCCTGTCGAGCTGCCCTTCAAGAGCAAAAGTGGCCTGATTGCCGCCAAAGCCCCTGAATTCTCCGGACACGCCGTTATTTGTGTACACCGCACGTCCAGCCAATGAAACGTGAGGGATCTGGTAAGGCCCTACCGTATGCTCCACAGCGAAATTCAATACCGGCCCGCCTAATGTGGCGTAGGCACCTGTATCAGAAATGATTTCAGCAGCGTGAGCAATGAGTTTTCCTTCCTTTGTCATACCGGTCTTCATCGTAATGACCATGGGATGACGCTTGATCCCTGCTATGACGGACTCCCCACGGCTGAAATGCATTTTAACCGGCCGTTGTGTGAAAACCGCGAGCAACGCCCCGTAAGGTTGAGCGTTCAGTTCGTCCTTCCCGCCGAAAGATCCGCCAATGGGACTCGAGATCACCCGGATCTTCTCTTCATCCATATCCAGAATCCGTGCCAGTTGCATACGATCCTTGTAGCCATGCTGGGTGGCTGCTTTGACGGTTAATCCCCCGTCTTCTTCCGGGATGAAAAGGCCCCCCTCTGTCTCCATAAATACATGCATCTGTCTCGGGGTTTCGTAGGTTGTTTCAACGATATAGGCAGCTTCACTGAATGCTCCTTCAGCGTCTCCCCGCCGATAGGTTCGTTCATGGAGCACATTACCCTCGGGATGAAGCTTTGTTGCCCCTTTATCAAGGGCTTTCTCAGGTGTATCGAGAACAGGCAGCAACTCATAATCCAGTGTAATGACTGATGCTGCATGCTCAGCTGCTTCTTTTGATTCTGCAGCGATGGCTGCGACAGCGTCTCCTTCATAGCGGATATGGTCCGAGCAGAAAACGGGCTGGTTCGGATCAGCAATACCGAATCCGTTCAAACCGGGGACATCTTCTGCTGTGATGACGGCGATCACACCGGGTACTGCCTTTGCTGCTTTCGTGTGAACTTCTTTTAGCCTGGCATGAGGAATATGACTTCGCACCACTTTGCCATGGAGCATGTCATTGTCCATCAAGTCCGTCAGATACTGCAGCTTACCGGTTGTCTTATCTTTGCCGTCAGGACGAATCTGCCAGCCTCTTCCTGCCTTTCGGTCATTCAGCAGCATAGTGATCACCCTCTATATATGAATGAATATTCTGAATAATTAAATTGGAAGCCACCCGCTGTTTGTAGCTCTTTGACAGGAAAGGATCTTCAGGGGGTGAATAGTCTTTTAATATTTGTTCTTGCAAAAGCCTGTAATGTTTCCCTTCAACCAACGGAACCGCCATCAGCGACTGTTCCAACTGTTTCAACCTGACGGGTTCCATTGTTCCTCCAGCCGCAGCTGCCCGGATGTGAGAAAATGTTCCGCTTTTTTTGTTTAACCGTCCACTGATTGCTACTGTCACTGCAGATGGGATGAACGCTTCCCGCCTGCCTGTTTTTTCATAGAACGTAAGAGAAAGATTCTCCTCTGTTTTTGGGAGGATCAGTTCCACGATTAATCCGGGGCATCCCTCTTGAAGCCAATCTGTTAAGAGGAGCTCCCGTCGTTTCAGATGATCGTCGTAACTGATACGTGCATCCAATGCAATGAGAGCCGGCAGACTGTCACCAATCCCTGTAGCGATATTTCCACCGATGGTCGCCTGCTCCCGAATGGAAGGTGCAGCGATTTGCTTAATGGCCTTCGAGAAAATCGGTGCTTTTTCTCGTATTCTTTCATCCTCTTCCAATTCTGCAAAAGTGGTCATCGATGAAATGCGAAGCTCTTCTTCTGCCAGGTGGATCCCCTGATTCAATTCGGGAATCCTGTCCAGCCGGATCCACTGTTTGGCATCGTTCAATTGCCCCGCTTCCCACTGTGTTCGAAGCCAGGTCGTTCCTGAGAGCCAGAGACTGTCATCAGGAGCATTGTCTTTACAGAACCAGGCTTCTTCCAATGACTCGGGAGCCTGAATGGTTTTCATCGGCATTTCTGCTCCCTCCTCTGCATTGCCCTTTGATTTCATTCATTCTATTCTTTATCCATTTCAGGGTCATTGTGTATCCTCTACAAAATCAGCATGTTTTTTTGGGCACGATAACCGGGCAATTGTTCTTCACCGCGCTGACCTGCCTGAAGGTTTACAAACTACCTTATCGGAAATCACGTTTTGATAAAAGAATGTTGACAGATTAACTGACAAACTTTCCACATTCCGTCTTTAAAACATGCACAATGGATGGAAGATGATGCAGGAGGTGTATCTATTTATGCATACCATCATTCAAAAAGGTTCGGTCTGGACAGAGAACGGTTTTATCCAGAAGGATCTTTTGATCATAGACGGAATCATTCAGCGTATCGCTGAGTCCATCCCGGTTCAGGGGAATGCTGAGATCATAGACGCAGGCGGAAATTGGATTGTACCGGGTTTCATTGATCCCCATGTCCATTTTAATGAACCGGGACGAACAGAGTGGGAAGGGATTCGCAGCGGTTCCGCCGCTGCTGCTGCAGGAGGGATCACCACGATCGTGGACATGCCGCTGAATTCCCACCCTTCCGTCACCACCGGTCAGCTGGCATTGGCTAAAAAGTCTTCCTTAGAGGGGAGATCTTATGTGGATTACGGTTTGTGGGGCGGGATCACCGCTGACAATTGCAGGAATTACACGGAGCTGAACAATCAGCTGAGTCACGGTGTGATTGGATTCAAAGGGTTTATGTCCAACAGTGGGATCCATGACTTCCCTTATCTGGACCGGTCAGATTTAAGAGAAGCGATGGCTTTCTGTGCTGAAAAGCAGGTCATTCTGGCACTGCATGCCGAAGCGGAAGAAGAATTGGCAAAAACGGCACACCGGCAGGGACCAGGCAGGCGTTCATTCCTTGATTCCCGACCGGTTGAAGCAGAACTCGTGGCGCTTGAGTGGATCATTGAAGACGCACTCCGATACGGGACGGCAGTTCATGTTGTCCACGTCAGTTCTGCAGACGGCGTCCTGATGCTGAATGAAGCGAAACGTTCCGGTGCAGATATTACCATCGAGACATGCCCCCATTACCTGCTCTTCACAGATGAGGATTTCATCAATCAGGGGCCTCTATTAAAATGCGCGCCCCCTCTTCGTTCAGATGAAGTTCGCGAAGAACTTTGGGACGTGCTCTCAAAAGGAATGATTGATACGATAGGCAGTGACCATTCGCCTTGCCCGATACCTATGAAAGAGGCAGGGAATGAAGATATCCGAGAAGCCTGGGGCGGGATACAAGGCGTTCAATTCGGACACCGTGCGCTGTTATCGGAAGGATTGAAACGGGGCCTTACCTTTGAAACCCTTTTGCCGATGATGACACGAAATCCGGCGAAACGATTTTTACCCGACGGTGCAGGCGGGACGATTGCTCCAGGAACACCCGCAAATTTGACCCTGATGAAAGACAAAGAAACGACCATTCACAATACAGAAATTCTGTTCAAACATAAACGTTCCCCTTATGCAGGGATGCAGGTTCAGCTTGATGTCGACCGGGTCCTGCTGCGGGGGAAATCCATCTATCTGGGCGGTGCCTGGGTAACAGGCCCGCCAACAGGCAAATGTTTGACATGGGGAGGTATGCAAGATGATCAAGGAACATTACGGCGCATTTATTGATGAAGAATTAACCGTTGCACCATATAAAAGCGGCATTCTCCACGGCAAGAGCTTTGCGGTGAAAGACGTAATTCACGTCGCCGGTCACAAAAACAGCGCAGGAAATCCGGATTGGTTCAAAACACATGAAGCCGCAGAGGAAACTGCTCCTGCCATTCAGAAATTATTATCTTCAGGTGCAACACTTAAGGGGATGACAGTAACCGATGAGATGATGTACAGTCTCCACGGTGAAAATATCCACTACGGAACACCAGCGAATCCCGTATCCAAAAAACTGATTCCAGGAGGCTCATCCAGTGGATCGGCGGTTGCCGTCGCATCCGGTCTGAGAGATTTCGCCATCGGTACCGACACCGGCGGTTCCGTTCGTATTCCTGCCGCTTACTGCGGATTATTCGGATTCCGTCCCAGTCACGGTTTGATTTCTCTGGAAGGTGTCATTCCTCTGGCTGAGACCTTCGATACCGTCGGCTGGTTCACGAGAAAAGCGGCCCTCCTTGAAGATATCGGGGAGGTACTCCTTCCTGATCCGCCAAAGGCTGCTCCGCCGTTCAAACGGGCCGTAGTGGCAGCGGATGCGTTTCAGTTACTCACTGATTCTCAGAAAAACGCTTTGATGTCTGCCATCATCAGTTGTTCCAGCAAGGTGAGCACCCGCGAGGAACAACCTGTCACTTCAGACGATTTATCCAATTGGGTGGACGTCTTCAGAGTCATCCAAGGGTATGAAATCTGGCAAAATCACGGTGAGTGGGTCAGTCAGCATGAACCCGCATTCGGTCCCGGGATCCGTGAACGGTTCCGCATGGCCTCAACGATCACTGAAGAGGATGTGGCTGAAGCCCGCAGGCGACAGCTGATGATCCAGGATGCTGTCAGTGATTTGATGCAAGAAGATACGTTGCTCATTTTGCCGACTATTGCAGGAGAAGCACCTGAAATCGGCCTGGCTCCTGAAGAGGTTGATCAGATCCGTCAACGGACGATGCAGTTAACCTGCATTGCCGGGTTAAACGGCCTGCCGCAAGTCACGCTTCCTGTAAAACAAGGTGGTGGATTAGCACCACTGGCGATCTCCATCATCGCTCCCCGTGGGCGGGATCGGGATCTCTTAACCTTCGTCACTTCGTTATGTGATTGAATGATTCTAACCAAAAATGACCCCCGCGCTGTTAACAGCGCGGGGGTCATTTTTGGTTATGTGGTTGTTTTTAACAGGTTGTCCAGTTCAAAGGCTGCCATTTCTTCCAATGCTTCGGCCATTTCTTCAGCGGATCGGAGATAGACTGTATCTCCCTTTTCAGAAGTAGCCTTCGTGGCGTCTCCTGCAGTCCCACCATAGGATAGCTCGTTCACTTTCCAGGCCAGACGTGCTTTGGCACCAATGAGGCCAATGTGCTTTGTATCCCTTATAGGCGGGAATTCGCACACTGCCTTGTCCATATGCACCCACTCGGGCTTCATCGCCATTACCATGCTCGTTTCAACATCGCCGCCATGGATGCCCCATTTCAACTCTTCTTCTGTAAAGACATCTTTCACATTTCCTGTACCCGAAGAAGTAACAAAGACCGTCATACCGGTTTTTACATGAATTTCTCTGGCCATAACATTTAACAAATCCACGTTGCCTCCGTGGGAATTGTACAGAGCCAATTTCTTAAATCCGCTCCGGGCAAGGCTGTCTCCGATGTCTTCAAGAACAGCCTGCAACGTCTTCGCCGTCAAGGTAAGGGTACCTGGGAAATCGATATGTTCATTGCTCTTCCCATAAGATAAAGGGGGAATGAGCCAGATATTGCTGCCGGGTGCCAATGCTTCAAAAGCTTTTGTGATCGATGCCTCACCAATCAGCATATCCGTTGCCACAGGTAAATGGGCACCATGCTGTTCCACTGCGCCAATCGGCAAAACCACCAGCGCATCTTCCTTATTCAAAGCCTTCACTTCCTGATAGGTGAGCCTGGGTAGAAAATGCTGATCCCAGGCTTTCCCTTCATAACGTGTAAACATGACCTCATCTCCATTCCTCAAAACTATTGTGGCAGAAATTCCGTGTTGAACGCTTCTGTAACATCCTGCTCTTCAGTTAATAGATCAATATCCAACAAGATTTTCATAACCGACTGCCAGCGTTCTTCCGTCATGTAACCTACACCATGGTCTTCAGCATCGTACTCATACACTAATGGTTGCAAGGCTTCTGCACTGTAGGCAAGCTGTTCCGTACTCATCTCTGGGTTGTACTCCTGAATGAAGGATTGTACTTCTTCATGGTTATCCTTGTAATATTCCCAACCGGCAACAGATGCTTCAACATAGGCCTGAACCACTTCCGGTTGCTCTTCAATCATTTCCTCGGTGGTGAATAACAGATTTCCATATACCTCAAAACCTGATTCACCGTTCAGTAACCAGTCCACTTCCACCCCTTGCTGTTCGAGACCGTATGGTTCACTGGTCATATAGGACTGGGACACGGCTTCTTCATTTTCCATGAACATGGTGCTGTCTCCGGTGTAACTGTATTCATTCACATCCAGATCGAATTCTCCCTTCATGAATTCCCAAAAACCTGCACCTGGTGAAACATAAACATCCCGACCGTTCAAATCGGTAAAGTCCTCAATGTCCTGACCTTTATGAAACATTAACGCTTGAGGACTCTGCTGGAAAATACCTGCGATGGCCACGAGGGGAATGCCATCTTCACGGGCCAAAAGGATTTCATCCGAGGAACCCATACCGAAATCTTGCTGACCCGAAGCAACCAGCTGGGTATTGGATACCCCGCCGCCACCTGCCTGAATGGTCATATCAAGACCCTCGTCTTCATAAAAACCCATCATATGAGCCGCGAACTGCCCCCCTTGTTCTGCCTGGGCGTACCAGTTCGTCACCTGGCCCACTTCGATCAACTCCTCATTTCCGGAGTTCTCTTCATTTACTTCATTCGCTTCATCGGATTCATTGTTCCCGTTGACAGTCGTCGCTTCCACATTCTCATTCGCCGGTTCTTCTCCACAGGCTGAAAGTAATACCAATCCTGCCATAGCTGTCATTCCTGCACCTTTAATCATGTACGATTTTTTCATGTGATCGTCACTCCTTAATTTTTTGTATGCTCATCATCGCTGTGCACATGACAGTCAGATGCATCAAACCAATGGACCGAACGCTTTGTTTTCGATAACAGCCTTCCACTTCGTATCACCAGTCGATCCGGCGAAAGATCCGCCAATAACCCGCTCACCGTTTCATTATTCGTGACAACGCAATTGGCCGGTGCTCCTTCAGAAAAACCGTACGTACCACTGTGATACCCTAACGCTTTTGCAGGATGCTCCGTAATCATCGCCAACGTGTTCAGCCGATCGGACTCACTGTTCATATGAGCAGCGTAGGTGGACAATCGTGCGATTTCCAACAGATCACCCTGACCGAATGGATGGAATGGATCCTGAATGTTATCACTGGCTACAGCTACATTTACACCCAGTTCATGCAGTTCTTTCACCCGTGTGACACCCCTTCGAATCAAACCTCTGTCTGAACGGCCCTGCAAATACATATTTGCACCCGGGAGCGTCATGACATGGATTCCTGCGTCCTTTATCACATGCATGGTCTGATCTGCTTTGGCCTGATCCATCGCTGACAGCGAACATAAGTGACCCACGGTGACTTGATGTTCCATGCCCCGATTCAGCACTTCCGTTGCAATCATCGAAACGGTATTGACACTCGGATCGTCCGTTTCATCCGAGTGGAGATCCAGCGGTTTGCCAGTCTTTTCACTGAACTCGAACAATGCTCTGACGGAAGCTTGAAAATCCAAAGACAAATGCGGTGCTCCCCCGATGCCGTCAATGCCGGCAGCAAGTCCTTCTTGAAGCAAACCTTTAAACGAATCATCCAAGGTGACTGGATCGCTCATGATATAAAGCTGCAGATCCATGATGTCCTGCACTTCTTTTTTCACCTCGAGGGCCGCTTCTATCGTACGCTTTGCCACGGTACCGTCATCCGCTGTAAAAAAATCGAGATGCGTACGCATGGCTGTCGTGCCGAATGCGGCTGAATCGAGCACCGTTCGCTTCATCCGCTGCTTCACATTCTCCTTTGATATACCAGGCGCTTGTTCGCGGTAGTTCTGAATGGCTTCCATCAGCGTTCCACTTTCATTCCCCGCAATGGCCAGCGTATGAGCTTTATCCAAATGCACATGACCATCCACCAGTCCGGGCAACACGATCCGGTTACCAGCATCAATTCGTCTGACCTGCGTGGCATTCGCCTGCTCGGAAGAGGTCAAAAATGACGCTGACCAAAGCGTATTCTGTTTTGAGATCTGAATCCATTTCCCGTCTTCGGCGATCAGATGATACCGGTCCGTGTCATTCTGTAACGGCAACTTTGCATTCATGATTTCAAGTCTCACCGCCCACCACCTCATTTCTCATCATCAATGATTCATCTCAGACTCATGCCAGGAACGCAAGAGCAGTTTGGAAATATAGTTAATTAACAAAAAGAAGGTAATACCAAGAACCGATGCTGCCAGCCCAAGAGAGAACAGATACGCCGTCTGGATATTCGAAGATGCGACTGTTATCGCATAGCCCAATCCGCCCCGGCCACCGCCGATTCCGGCGATATACTCCCCGGCAATAACACCGATGGTCGCAAGCGTACACGAAATCTTCAAACCGGCTACTATATAAGGAAGCGCAGCCGGCAGTCGTAAACGCCACATCGTCTGAAACTTGGATGCATGATACAGTTTAAACAGGTCCATCAGATTTTTGTCCGTTGAATTCAGTCCCACCAGTGTGTTTGAAAGCATTGGAAAGAATCCGATCAAGAACGCGATAATGACGATAGCATTTGTCCCGGCACCGAACCAGATCACGATAATCGGCGCCACTGCGATAATTGGAATGGTCTGAAGCAGCACCACATAAGGATAAAATGCTTTTTCCACCCATTTCGATGAGGCCAGCGCGATCGCTCCGGCTATCCCAAAAATCACACTGAGGGCAAAGCCCATCACCGCTGATGTAATGGTGCGCCATACAGCTGCCAGGAGATTCTCATAGTTGGCAACCGTCGCCGCGTATATATCTGTTGGAGCCGGCAAAATGTAATGCGGCATATCCATGACAATGGTCAAAAGTTGCCAGCTGCCGAGAAAAACCGCCAACACAGCCAATGGTAAAATCGACTGTTTTAAAAAGCCTGTCACTTTCCCTGACCATTCAAATGATGCTTTTTTCTCTTGAGTATGTTCCACCGGAAGTGCCGGACTTTTCATTGCCATAAAGCATCTCTCCTTTTTTCTCAATGTGTTCGTCTTCTGTAATTCTTCAGCCTGCCTGCCGGGCCTTTTTCAATTCAGGAAGCTTCCCGGGATTCAACAATCCTTTCGGATCATTCAGAGCCTTTGCCTCAAGGATCTGTTCGAAGCGGCCCTTGTTATCGATCGGCAGCAAGAATGTATGCGGATCATTGACGCTGACGCCGATGGATTCAAAGTAATCAATAATCTCATACAGCCTTTCCCTGGACTGATACTCGATTACCGGTAAAGAACCGATCTGAATGTCTCCGTCACCCCGGACCCACTCGACGTGCAAATGCACTTCATCCGGATACCGCTGTTTAATGTTTCGCATCTGATCAAGATAATGGTGGGTGGAAAACCCGCTTTGTAAATAGGTTAACGTCGGGTCCGTCTTCAGTGCCCATAATGTTGTATGATTCCATGTGAAGTCTGACAGACTCATTTCTTTATGATAGCGATCCGCCGGAATCACCCGGGTAATCTGTCCATGATGACTGGACGAGAGTTCTTTCAGTCTGCTGTCATCTCCAGCTTCTATCTCTATGAGAGCCACAGCCTTACCTTCTTCGATATATGGAGCCAATGGAACGAAATAGGTGGGAATCGGCGTTTCATGTCCGCTGACAAGACGCTTTCGTATCTCGTCGTCGTATGCAAGGGACTCTGTAAAAGCCAGCATGTCTTCCCCTTCATCGAACTGGACGATGACCTGTTCCCAATCCACGGCTTCTGCTGTGCGGATCGTCAGTTGAACCATGATGCCGGATGTGCCGTAATTATGGATATACCGGTTTAATTCATCGCCCTTTACCGTCAGGATTCGGGGCTCTTCTTCCATCGTCAGAATGTGGGCTTCCAAAAGATTCCCATCCCAGACGTTACCCCAGGCAATCGATCCGATGCCGCCGCTTCCACCTGAGAAGAAGCCGCCTACTGTCGCTTTCATGTAGGTACTTGGATAAATGCACAATTCACTTCCTGCTTCCCGCAATTCCTTCTCCAAACGGCCCAGCTTCACACCAGCTTGCACGGTTACCTGACCAGGCTCCATCGCGATGATTTTGTTCAATCCGCTTAAGTCCAGGACCAGTCCGCCATATGAAGGTATGCCCTGACCGTAGTTTCCTGTTCCGGCTCCCCGGGTTGTAACCGGAATATCGTGGGTATAACAGGCTTTCAAAACAGCCAGTGCCTGTTCAACCGTTTCCGGTTTCGCCACCCCGTCCGCCACTTTATCTGCCAGTTCGGCAGCGAGTACCGGCGAATACCAGTAGTAATCCTTGGATAATTTGTTTGTCTCCTGTTCTTCTGTAATGACCGTTGACCCCATTTCTTCTTCAAAACGTTCCCAATTTGGTTGTGTTTTCATCATCAGCCCTCCATTTTTTATGCACTTCGGATTTATCACAATAATTAATGGTTTAAAATACCTGAAACCTTGCCGACCAGCTGACCGAATTCCTGACTGGAACGAAACTGATCGCCTCTTGGGTACCCTGCATCAATATCCAGAATGGAAGACACCTTTCCGGGTCCCGGGGTCATGACCGCCAGTTTTGAGGACAAGTAAACCGCTTCGAATACATTGTGTGTAATGAACAGCACCGTCATTTTCGGATCCTGCTGCCAAATTTTAAGAAGCTCCTGTTGCAGTGACTGCCTCGTGATTTCATCCAATGCGCCGAACGGTTCATCCATCAACAGGAGTTTCGGCCGTGTGACAAGCGCACGGGCTATGGATACCCGCATCTTCATACCACCGGATAATTCACGTTGCAGCATATCCTTGGTATGTGCCAAGCCGACCAGTTCTAGAACACGATCCACTTCCTCATACCGCTTCTCTTTGCTGACGCCTTTCAGTTCAAGAGGAAGGGCCACATTATCCTTGACCTTACGCCAGGGAAGCAAGGTGTGATCCTGAAAAACAAAGGCCACTTCATTTTCTTTGCGTGCATTTGCCGGGGATTTTCCGAAAATCTCAATTTCCCCCTCTGTTGCCTCTTCCAGTCCGGTAATCATCTTGAATACTGTCGATTTCCCGCAGCCTGAAGGGCCAACGAAGCAGATGAATTCACCTTCCGGAATGTCCATGTTCACATTACGGACAGCGACGGTACCATTTGGATATACTTTCCCAAGTCGATTCATCTTTACGAGGACTTCTTTTTTCGTTGCCACTGTCATTTTTTCATCACCTCTATGGTCAGTTTAGATTTCTATGATGTCAGCCGTCTTTGGGACGGTCATCTTCAGTTCGGACGTCACCTGCGGTGTATAAGAGAGGATTCGACCTCTCCGGAACACATAGCGCGGTGCCTGTGCATGACCGATCCATTCTTCCGGCGCTTCACCTTCCAGTAAAATCAGATTGGCGTGCTCTCCCTCAGCGATGGATGTCTCGGAAAGACCCATCAGCTTTCTCGGAACAGGCCCGATCATTGCCATGACTTTCTGAAGTTCTTCCTTCGCCGTCAGCTGCCCGAGGTGAACCAGAAGATTCGCGGATTTTAAAAGCGATCCCGTTCCCAAAGGGTAGAAAGGACTTCGATAGTCATCATGGGCACAGGCAACAGGAATGTTTGCCTTCATTAATTCTTTCACCCGCATGATGCCCCTTCCTTTCGGTGAAGTCCGGGTTCGCCCATTCATGACGCTGTTGACTGTCGGGCAGGTCACAAGATGAATGCCCGAGGAAATCAGTGCCTCCAGCAACTTCACCATATCCGTTTCACTCGCATATTCCATCGCATTGGCATGACTCACAGCCGTCCGGTTCTCCCATCCATATCTTTGAGCAACTTTTGCGACTTGTTCGGTAAATCTCGAATCCGACTCGTCCGTTTCATCTGCAAAGATATGAACTGTTGCATCTTCTGATACAGCCAGATCAAAACACTGTTTTATGGAGTCAGAACCTTTCTTTCTCGTTTCCTCCAAATGAGGCACAGCGCTTATGCCATCAGCGCCAATTTCCAGCGCCTCTTTCATATGTCTTATGCCATCATCTCCTGAACAAATCCCGTTTTGCGGAAAGGCAATCAATTGAAGGTCAAAGAGCTCTCTGCCCGCTTCTCTCATTTGAACCAGTGCACGCATCGCTGTGAGTTGGCCACCGGAGACATCCACCATCACCCGAAAGCTCTGGACACCTTCCGTAAGCATTTTGCCCAGCACCCGCTCGGCCTTTTCCTGAACGAGGGATTCTGTCAACCTCGGCCTCAGCTTTTGCCAGATCGCAATGCCCTCATCCAGGGTACCGGACTGATTCTCCATTTCATCAGCACAAAACGCTGTATCCAAATGAATGTGCGCTTCCGCAAAAGGAGGCATTACCGTCAATCCGCTCCCATCGATCCGTTCTGCTTCAGAACAGTGGATTTCAGGAGCGATCTCTGCGATCAGTCCATGGTGTAACCGGATATCAACAGGGTCATCTTCTCCAGGCATCTTTACAGATTTAATCAAGATCGGTCTCATCGTGCACCTCCAATGGCTGATCAGAACAGTAACAATAAGCACTGCTTCGATGTATTGACCACATCTTACCGCCTTGTGCCTTGCACGTCATTGTGTTCACTGGCTAAAATTCATCCCGCATTTTAGCCGCTGACTCTGAAAAAATCCGGATGTTTTTCAGAAAAGTCTGTTAATTTGTTCGTGTCTGAGGATTGACAGTTTTATGTTCATACCTGTTTACTCACCCCTTTAAACGCTTTCATCCCTCCATAAAAAGAAGGAAGAAGATCTGACAACTTCTCTTGTCAGATCTTCTTCCTGTTGTTTCATTTGTAAATCAATCAATCATTTGCCTTACGAGGAGTGCTGTCCTTAATTTGTGAATATCCTCGGCATTCTTCAAATCCACATGTAATTTTTCCTCACATTTTTTCAATCTGTAAATCACCGTATTCCGGTGAACAAATAATGCTTTTGCGGTATCGGCAATCTGTCCATTGTTCTCAATGTAAATGGTCAACGTCTCTATCAGATCTTCATCTTCTTTCTTTTTTGACTCAGCCAAAGACCTCAAAGTGGACTGATAAAATTCCCGCAGCTTTTTCGGTGACACGGTTCGAAGGAGTTCCATCACGCCGCGCGTATCTGTCCATTTCACGAAACCTTTTTTGCCCATACGGTATCCGGATGTCAATGCTTCGAGTGCCTCTGTGTAAGAGTCCGGTATTTGGAGCAGTGCAGTGGCCGGATTCCCCACACCGAAAGAGATCGACAAATACAGAAATTCTTCCATTTCCTTCTGAATAGTTTTGAGTCCTTTTAAAAGCCAGTCCTCCATCTCCGGCTCCGGTCTCGGGATCAGCGTGATATAAATATCCCCTTTGGAAAAAAAGACCACATCATCGAAGTAATAGCCCATCCACATCTGCAGCTGTTCATAAATGGAATCTTTATACAGCCTGCGTTCAGACTCCGGAGCAGGACCAAGACCATGGTAGAGATCCTCCTCATCATCAAGCCGGCAGACTGCGCAGACATAAGTCCGGTCAAGCCGAAGTCCGTAGCTCTCTCCACGTCTGGCAATATCTTTTTCTGATGTGTAATGCCCTTCAGCGAACTCCGTCAGAAATTCATTCTTCTGCAACCTCGACTGTTGTTCGACAGCATGCAGTTTCATGAGTTCAAAGGAGATGACATTCATGGCCTGTTCCACCGCAAGCTTTTCGGAATCGCCTGCATCTGCCATATCCATCATCAAAATCAGATACCCTTTCTGATACAGGTTCATCTGCACAGGATAGAAAGAAGCTGTATGTTCATGGTCGTCATGGGGATAGCGGATAGCCAATTTCTGTTCAGCCCCGTTGTCCGGATCTTCATCTCGAATGGTGTCACTGATCTGGTAAGCAAGATCATAATAAAATTGTTCATCAAACTTCCTGGACGTCTCCAACAGATTCAAGCGGTAATCCAAAAGCATCACGGGCGCATTGATCCGCTTGGCCAGTTGATCCACCACCTCAAAGAGTCCTTTCCCCGAAATAATCAGATCCGTAAATTTTCTGTGAATCTCCATCGCTTCTGTCAGCTGATCCGTACTTTCCTGAAGAATCACCTTCAGCACTTCATTCACAATTTCCCCAAGAGAAGGCTCCATCGGCAGTTCAATAATGGGAAACTTTAATTGCTCGGCTTTTTCAAGCACCGAAGGAGGGATGGTTTTCAGAAAACGGTGCGTTTTAAGAGCCAGACCTGCGCAGCCCCTTTCAGCCATTTTACTGACGATATCAGACAGAATCTCCGGACGGTGCTGAATATTATAGCCCGTTGTCAACAGTAACTGATTTTTCTTGACATAATCGATGATGTCCGGTGCGTCCATCATATTCACAGACGTCACCTGATTCAAAGTTCCTTCCGCTCCTGCAACGACAACGGCATTCTTAAGCACCGGCTCGTTTAATAGCGCTCTCAGCTGCATCTGTTCCACCTCCGGATATTCAGTCTTTCCTTTTACATTAAATGAAAATCAGCTTATCTTGAAGATTTCCGTCAGTAAATCTCACAGAAAAAACGATTTCTTTGGCAATTCGGTCCAAAATGGAAACAACAGCAGCAAAAGGAGGACATATAAATGGAACTAACCATGATCGAAAAAGACAATCAGCCGATGGCAGCAATAATCCGGGAGAATCAGGTGTATACCATTAACAGCATTAACCGGTTCTGTGAAACGGGCTGGCCATTGGTCATACAGGACATCATTGAAAATCGGGTAATTGATTTATTGTCCGACTGGTATGAAAACACTCCCTCCGGCATCTGGGAGAGTATTCCGTCAATACCCTTCGAGTTTGTGAACCCGGCAGATCTCTTTCAATCACCGAGAGGAATCTGGGGCATCGGCTTCAATTATCAACCTGAAGATGATTCAATGCCAAAAGAGATTCCTGATCACCCGGTAAGCTTTGTCAAGCCTTGGAATACAATCTGTTCTGTGAATCAATCCATAGCCATACCTGCTCACAGTCAGGAAACAAATGGCGAAGGGGAAATCGCCCTCATCATCGGTAAGAAGTGCAAAAACGTGTCACTGACTGATGCAATGAGTTTCATTGCCGGGTATACAACTGCACTGGACATGACCGAAGCAGCCATTCACAGGGAAAATCCCCGCTTTCTGGCCAGAGCGAAAAGCTTCGATACGTTTTGTGCTCTTGGAACAACATTGCAGACTGCACACAGTTTTTCGCCGGTAAATCGCACCATTCAAACAAAACTGAACAACAGGATCATCAGTGAAAATACAACAGAGCGGATGCTGATGAACTTCGAAGAGATTGTCCATTATTTCTCCAAAGAAACAACCTTGTATCCTGGTGATGTGATTCTGACAGGAACACCAGGACCGG
The DNA here is from genome assembly GCF_001721685.1 of Salisediminibacterium beveridgei. Taxonomy (GTDB): domain Bacteria; phylum Bacillota; class Bacilli; order Bacillales; family Salisediminibacteriaceae; genus Salisediminibacterium; species Salisediminibacterium beveridgei. The sequence goes on from NZ_CP012502.1 coordinate 2,894,829, forward strand.
TCAGAATCCGTGACGGGGATACCCTCACCGCTGAAGTGGATGGGCTCAGAACATTGACCAAGATAGTTGTCCAGGAGTCAGAACATGCTGCCCGCTGAAAAAAAAGTCATTATTCTCTATACAAGCGATCTGCACGGAGCCATCGCCGATGGGGATCTGGCCTCCGGCAATCCTGGAGGACTTGCCCGTATCCGGACCGCCATTGAGGACATCCGGTCGAAGCATGAACATGTACTGCTCATTGATAATGGGGATCTCCTGCAAGGCACCCCTCTGGCTCACCTAGGTTACCGAACTCCCGAACACACTCATCCCTTACTGAAGCTGATGGGGCCATGTGATTTCGACTTCGCCGTCATCGGCAATCACGATCTGGATTATGGTCGGGAAGGACTTGAACAAATCATCCGTGATGCGCCCATGCGTTTTATCACCGCGAATATCCTGTCTTCATCTGCAGGTGACTCCGCTTTCGGTCCGGGCTATGCCATCCGTTCATGTTCTGACATCACTTTGGCCATCATCGGACTCACTTCCACGGTTCTGACCAGCACCGCCACTCAAAAAGCACAGAACGGCCTTTTGGTAACGGATCCAGTTGAGTCCTTGCAGGCCATTATGCCGGAAGTCAATCAACATGAACCTGATCTGATTATCGTCGCTTATCACGGCGGTGTTGAAAAACATCCTCAGTCTGGTGAACCCTATAATGCGTTGCCGTGCGAGAACCAGGGATTGGCGATTCTTCATGCTTTTCCAGAAGTGAATGTGCTCCTCGCTGGCCATCAGCACCTCGTCATGAATGAAACACTGCCATCAGGCCAGGTAATACTCCAACCCGGATATCAGGGCCGTTTTCTGGGCAAACTGGAGATTGAGAAGCCTGTAAATTCTTCAGAAAATATCCGTTTCACTCCAGGGCTGATCCCTGTTGAATCAGTGACGCCTCATCCTGAAACGATCAGAGATCATGATAAGCTCCTGTCTGTCTATCAGCAATCCTTATCCGCTGCTGTTGTACCTTTATCAGAGCCTCTCGAAGTCAAGGATCCTTTGCAAGACGTCTGGCTCACAAAACATCCGCTGATTCAGGGTATACACCAGGCACTTCAGGAGTTCACAGGTGTCGACGTCACCACCACACCGTTTCTGTATAATGCCCCATTTTCCATTAAAGAGCGCCTGACTGAAGAAATGATTCACACCCTTTATCCTTTCCCAAACCAGGTTGTCATCCTGTCGCTATCCGGATTGAACATTAAAATGGCTTTGGAACATGGGGCCACGCTCTTTGAACATACATCAACCGGCATTCGAATCAGTCCGGCATGGGCATCCCAATCCTTTCATTATGAGATGTGGGATGGCATCGATTACGATTTCGATGTCTCGATGTCACCCGGCTTCAGGGTTACGGATGTCCGTTATCAGGGATTTCCGATTGATGACCATGAACGAATCCGGGTTGCAACCACCAGCTACCGGGCAAGTGGCGCAGGAGGCTACAGTATGCTTCATTCCGACCAGATTGTTCAGTCATATACTGAACTGATACCGGACCTTCTGATCCGAATTTGGGGCGGCTGGGAAACGTTCCCGACTGCCGTTCGACATAATTGGCGAATCTCCTCATAAAATCCATTCATTCTCCCCCTCCTCTGTCACCCTCCCGGGTACTTAATCGGCGAAAGGGAGGTGATGACGATGGCTGACATGATGAATTCGCGGTTATCGTTAACGTTTGCAGATGGAGAAGATGAGTTCGGAGAGGAAATCACCAGTGTGAGGCATTTCAACAATGTGAAAACCGCTTCATCCAATGAAGCGCTGACGGTCGTCGCAGAGGCGATCGCCCAGCTGCAGACCCGACCGTTGATCGAACTGAACCGCAGCAACACGTACCAGTTGAATCAGTAATCAGCATCACCTGAAAACTGCCCGATAACGAAAAGGAGGACGAACACATGACAAAACAATTGCAGCTTGGCTTCAGAACCGCAGAGGGTGGTTCCATGACCCTGAACATTGATCACCCGGTGGAACCGGCAAATGCTGAACAGGTATCGCTTGTCATGGATACGATCATTGAAGAAGAGGTCTTCTTCACGTCAACAGGAGCTCCGCTTGAAAAGCGCAGCGCCCGGCTGGTTGAACGGCACGTCGAAGACATTGAACTGATCTGACCTGAGTAATAACAAAAACCACCTGAGCCCTTTTTAAGCTCAGGTGGTTTTTCGGTTCACTCACTTCGTGAGCACGAGGCGGCGCATGATGGTCCCCATCACGCGGTACTCCTCTGTCACTGAGAGCCCTGCTTTTTCGATATTGTCCATCGTTCTCCGGTTAATGTTAGCCCCCCAGAGTCTCACGACCAGCGGATTCACCACGTCCATCAAACCGCCGATAACCGGCTGTTCACTGCGCATATGTTCGAGCATCAGAATTCTCCCGCCCGGTTTCAAAACCCGTTTCATCTCCTTGAGACCTTTCACCGGATCCGGAACCGAACAGAATACACAGCTCGTAACAATGGCATCGAACGTATCCGAATCGAATGTCATTGCTTCTGCATTCATCTCGAGCAGAGTGACGCGCTCACGGAGACCAAGCGTTTCACACGCTCCAGTGCTTTTTGCAGCATCCGCTCACTGAAATCGATCCCCGTAATTCTCACACCAGCAGGATAATAAGGGAGGTTCATCCCCGTCCCTATCCCTACTTCGAGTACGTCACCCGCTACTTTTTGAAGCAGTTTTTTCCGCTCCTTTGCACTCATCATCCGGTCAACCTTGTCGTAGATTATCGCATTGCGATTGTAGCGTTTTTTGATGCGCTCTGTCGTTTTTGGATCCATTCTTCCTATCCTCCTGGTCATCAAGTGTCATGTGAGTCTATCCCCTGCAGACTCTCATTCAAAACACACATGATGGAAGCGGTATGCTATAATTTCAACAGCAAATCGACAGACAGGGGGATATCAGGATGTCACTACTTAAACAGTTTCATAAACGCATGCTGATAAACTACATCAGCGGCTCCATGATTGCTGTATTTGGTGTAGGAAGCGTTTTTATTTTTCACACATTAACCCTTTCAGGGTCTGAAGTGCTGGTTCTTCTCGGAATCATGGTTATTTCAGGAAGCGTGATGATCAGTCTGGAATTATGGATGTATTTACGAGACATCCGTCCCTTGAAGCAATTTTTCTTTGCCGGCGAGCGACCTCAGGAGGCATTTATAAGAGCCCATTCGTTTCCTTTATTAACCGTGAGGCGAATCCTTGGCCCCCATTTATTCGGCTTGTCCATACCAGCTACAGGACTCGCTCTGACAGCCATCTACACGGAGCATTTGTCACTGCCCTATGTGTACGTTGGGTATGCCTGGATGGGTGCACTGTTAATTGCTGCCTTGCATGCGATGATCGAGTATTTTCTGACATCACGGGCCATTCAACCATTAATTGGACCGATTATGCAGGCGAGTGCGACCAAACTGAAGCTCGATGGCGCGGCACTGATGTCCATGAAGTGGAAGCTGTTACTCAGTATGCTCTTAATTGCCCTGTTTCCCATTGCTCTCTTCCTTCTTGCCGGTCAGATCCGGGAAACAGCCACTGGGACTGCCGCTTATTGGAACTGGGCCTCACTGATCATTTTCGTCATCCTGTTCCTCAGTATTGCCGGAGCGATTGTATTATACCGGAACATGGAGCAGCCGATTGTGGAGCTTCGGCACAATCTCGAACAGGTCCAGCAGGGACAGTTCGAGGAAATGGAGAATTATTACTCCGACGAGTTCGCCACGCTCACCGATGGTTTTAATGCGATGGTGCAGGGGATCAAAGCGAGGGATGCCGAAAATGAGCGGCTCCTCGAGAGTTTTTTCACCGTATTTGCAGCGACCCTTGACGCACGGGACTCCTATACCGCAGGTCATACCAGCCGGGTCGCTGACTACTCCACCCAAATCGCCATCAGAGCCGGATTAACCGGAGATCACCTCGATCTGCTCCGAAAATCTGCTCTCCTGCATGATATCGGCAAGATCGGTATCCCCGATGCGGTGCTGTTAAAAGACGGCCGACTGACAGATGAAGAATTCGCTACCATCAAAAAGCACCCGGTGATTGGCGCCATGATTTTGGAAAAAGTGAACCTTCCTGAGCATCTGGTTCCCCTTCTTGACGGCGTCAGACACCATCATGAACGGTTCGACGGAAACGGCTATCCCGACGGTCTTTCCGGGAGTGCAATTCCTGAATTCGGCCGCATCATCGCCGTGGCGGATGCCTTTGATGCGATGACCTCCAACCGTCCTTATCGTGACGCCATGCCCTATGCCAAAGCGAGGGATATTCTGATTAATGGCCGGGGAACACAGTGGGATGCAGCCTACGTCGATCAGTTTCTTGATTTTTACGAAGAACGATTTGGGAAAACCCGGGATCAAAAAAGCTCCCTCAATGGATAAAGCTCTTTCACATGACGTCCGGCGCAGTTTCCGTTATGATACAAAAAAGAAAGGACGTGATCACCTGTGCCAGAAGGACCGGAAATTCGCATTGCTGCAGACCAAGTTGAAAAAGCCGTCATCATGAAGCCGTTATTGGAAGTGAGCTTCGGGCTCCCTGAATTGAAAGGGTATGATGAATGGTTTACCGGACAAGCCGTCAGTGCCATTCAGACGAAAGGCAAGGCGCTGTTGACCCATTTCGATAACGGCTTTACCATCTATTCCCACAACCAGCTTTACGGTAAATGGTACGTCACGGACAGTTTCACCTATCCGAAGACGAACCGGCAGCTGAGGCTCGCTCTTCATACCGAAGATAAATCCGCCCTGTTGTACAGTGCGTCAGATATTCAGGTATTAAAGACCGAAGATGTACCGATGCACCCGTTTGTCAAAAAAGTCGGGCCGGATATCCTCAGTGAGGACGTCACAGCAAATGACCTGCAGTTCCATATGGAAGATAAACGCTTCTTCAGACGTAACCTGGGTGGGCTCCTTCTGGATCAGGCATTCGTTGCCGGGATCGGTAACTACCTGAGAACAGAGATCCTTTTCGTCACCGGTATCCACCCGTCGAAACGCCCTTGCGACCTGACTGCCGAAAAGCGGCAGGATCTGGCGAAAGCCGTGATTCAGCTTATGGAACGCGCCTACCGGACGAAGGGCATTACACTGGACCCGGAAATTGTCACCAGAAAAAAGGCCGCAGGTGAACCCCGCAGCCAGTACCGTCATTTTGCCTTCGATCGTCATATGGAGCCTTGCTATCAGTGCGGTGGGCCCATCGAAAAAATCAATGTGGCGAGCCGCCGGCTGTATGTCTGTCCCCGCTGTCAGCCGAATTGAGTCAAAGATTCGGTAAACACCAGTCCACCGGTCCGCGGCCAGCTTCTTTCAGAAAAGCATTGGCCTGTGAAAAAGGCCGGCTCCCAAAGAAACCCCGGTAAGCGGACAATGGACTCGGGTGCGGACTCGTCAGAGCAAGATGCTTCTTCGTATTGATCATCGCCATTTTCTTCTTCGCAGAAGCCCCCCATAAGAGAAAGACGACGGGGTCCTCTTTCTCATTAACTGCCTCAATGACCCGGTTTGTGAAGGTTTCCCAGCCCTTGCCCTGATGGGAATTGGCTTCCCCGCCCCTGACCGTGAGGACGGCATTCAATAACAGGACGCCTTCTTCCGCCCATTTCGTCAGATGCCCGTGATCCGGAACCGGACAGCCGATATCCTCTTGTAATTCCTTATACATGTTCCGAAGAGACGGCGGGACCGCGACACCCGGCTTCACGGAAAAACTTAACCCGTGAGCCTGACCTGCGTTGAAATACGGATCCTGTCCGAGGATCACCACCTTCACGTTCGCATACGGTGTATGATGCAACGCATTAAAGATGTCATGCATCTCCGGATAAACAGCGTCCGTTGCATACTCCTTTTTTAAGAATTCCCGCAGCTTCAGATAGTACGGTTTCGTCAGTTCCTCCCCAATCACGTCTTTCCAGTCGTTTGACAGGATTCGTTCCTTATTCATCGGCACCACGCCCCCATTCAAAAAGCAGCACATCAAATAACGATCTTTCGGGCTTTTGTTTACCGATTCGGATTTCCATCACACCCGGAAACGATTCAATTGTGACATAACCGTTCGGGATTTTAAAGATCAGTGTGCATAGATAACCCTGATCCCCTTCCAAAAATCCGTAGCCTGTGATTTGTTCAATCTCCCCGTCCCCAAAACTGTATTCGGAGACTAAATGAATGATCCTGTTCGGAGACTCGATATCCGTGACGTATGGCAGCGGATCAGGGGTGTCCTGAAACTGAACCTGAAGTTCATCCTCACCGGATTCATGTTCATACCAGTTCATCCGGAGGAATCCTTCTCTCTCGATAGCGTGATCCGCACGATCACGCGCCCAATGAAGTACCGGATCTCCGGTGAGGATCACATCCTGATCCGGTGTTCCCCAATCCCGCTGAAAGATCAGCCGTTCACCGAGAATCGACCGGATGGAAGCACCGACGAATGGTTTGAACCCTTCCCATTGATGGGTCAGGTGTTTGGCCATCCAGTCCTCTTTCAGCATCGCCATCTCGATCAGATTCCAGCGCTCCTGGCCCACCTGACGAAAACTGCGCATCAGTCCTTCCTGGCGAAAGCCCACCCGCTCATAGGCCCTGACGGCAGCCGCATTGAAATCGAAAACACCCAGACTGATCCGCTCAAGCGACAGTTCTTCAAAGCCGATCCGGCAGATGGCTGTGACCATCTGACCGGCAATCCCTTTGCCCCGGTGATCGGGATTGCCAACGAGCACTTTACCGATCCGCCCCGTTTTGTTCCCCCGATCCAGTTTCCCAAGAGAAATATGGCCCACGGTCTCCCCGGTTTCACCGTCCACTGCTTTAAAGATCAGCCGCTCGGGCTCTTCGCCGTCATTCTCTTTTATGTAGGTCTGCAGCTGCTCTTTTGTCAGCGGCCATTGAAAGGATGGCCCGCCCCACTGCATGCAAAACGCTGCGGAATCTATCCAGGACAGAAGCTGCGGAATATCATTTTGGTGAAACCTTTTTAATTGGATTGTCATCTGTCATTCCTCCATTCTTTTTTCACTGCACCCCGACATAGCCCGAGTCTTCGATCAGCTGCTGTCCTTCTTCCGAAAGAATCCAGTCAATGAACGGCCGCAGTTCATCGTATTTGTCTTCCGTGGTTACCACGTAGAAATTGGAGGCAATGGGATACTCTCCGGAGCGGATCCCTTCTTCGTCAGGATAAACGCCGTTCACAGCCACATGCTTAATCCCCCGCTCTTCCACCAGTTCCGAGGAAAAATACCGAAACGAGAACCCGATGGCGCCCAGTGCATTTTCGTATCTCGCAGTCTCCGAAATAATCTGCCCCATGCCGCCAGGGACATCTTCTTCAGGCGGACTCATCAGGGTACGATCTTCCATCAGGTTCTCCAACGCCGTTTGACTGCCGCTGTCCTCCGGCCGCTGGAAAGCCCGGATCGGCTCATCATCACCGCCCACGTCAGACCAGTTGGTGATCTCACCTGCGTAAATGTCCTGAATTTCTTCGATGGTCAGTGCCTCCACCGGGTGATCTTCATGGACAAAAAACACGAAAGCTTCCTGACCAATCGGGATCTTTACCAGGTCCACGTCCAGCCGTTCTGCTTCAGCCACCTGCCTGTCCGATGGACCCGCAGCAAAAATCATGTCTGTCTGTCCTTGAAACAACCGGCTGTATGCGTCCCCTGTTTTGGTCGAAACCACCTGGCTTTCATCGGCTAAGAAAGGAGGATAGTCCCCTTCCGGATAGACCGCTTCAACAAAGGCCGCATATACGGGATACAGCGCCGTTGCGCCGTCGAGTTCCGGCAGTTCGTCCGCTTCATCATATGTAAACGTGGCATTCCCATCAAGTCGTGCTAAGCCATTGGAGCCCGCGTGCGGCTCATAGTCCGCCAGATCCACACCGCGCTCGGCGATGATCCTGTCCGCCTGAATATTCTCATAGACGAGATGACTGATCAGAACGATGGCGAAAACGCCCACCACGGCCGCAGTTACGATCACCCGCCTTCGTCCTTTTGCCTTCGTAAATGCATGATAGATCAAGAGACCCGACAGGATCACGCCTCCCGATACTGCCAGACCCACCTGAAAACCCGGTCCCTGATACATGAATACAAAAAAACTGAATGCCATCGTGAAAAAGCCAATGAGTAAAACACCCACCAATACGCCTGCTGCTTTTAACCACTGCATGGAAACACCCTTCCCATTTTTCAAATGTACTTCCTGCACCGGTCGCAATAGGCGACGGTTTCACTCATTCGCACCTTTGTACCGCAGGAACTGCACGTCACCGTGATTCCTTGCTGATTCCCTCTAAAACCGTTATACCGAGCCAACCCGCTACCGAGAATCCCACTTCCGATCATCGTATATTTAAACATGAAAAACAACGCCATGGCAAAAACACCCAATAGAATCAGCAATGTCACAGTGAATCCCTCCCGGTTTCTGACTTCCTTAGTCTGTGTACGTCCCATCAGGAAGAGAAGTTCCATATCATCGCCAATCGTGCATTATTATTGCGAAAAAGTATTTCCATTAATTTCAATAAACGTATTGCTTTTTTGTCTTTCATCCTCTACATTTGATCTACGCTCTTTACGCTTGAAAGGAGGGCATTTTCATGAATCTATCCTTAAGCCAGCCTTGGGCCTACCTGTTCGTCATCCTTGGCGCTGCCTGCTGGGGAATGACCGGTATGTTTGTTCAGGAGTTATATTCATACGGTTTAACACCCTGGCAGGTCGTGACCCTTCGGTTGACCGCTTCAAGCCTGATCTTACTCGGGCTCCTTGGCATCTTCCATCCGGCAAAATTGAAGGTTCAGCTGAAGGATCTGCCTCACCTGTTTCTTCTCGGCATTGTCAGTATCGCTTTTTTCAACCTGTTCTATTTTATTGTAATGGAAAGGGCCACCATCGCCATTGCCGTGGTCTTTATCTATACCTCACCGATTTTTGCATCACTGATTGCACGCGTGCTGTTTGGGGAATCACTCACGTTCAGAAAAGGCATTGCCATTTTGTTGACGATCGTGGGCTGTGCGCTTTCCATCGGCCTGATTCCTGGCGGGGAGGCTAAAATCGGCATTTTCACCATCCTGATCGGCCTGTTATCCGGATTGTTCTGTGCATCCTACAGCCTCATCGGCAAGACCTTGGCAGGGAAATATCATCCATTCACCACCACTTTCTATGCCCTTGTCGGTGGCACGGCTGTTTCACTCCCAACAAGCGGGTTATACGAACACGGTCATGCCTTTATGATTCCAGCATTCTGGTTACCTGTGTTAGGTCTGTCCATCGTCTCGACGATCATGGGCTACATTCTCTTCACGATCGGCCTTTATTATGTGGAATCCAGTAAAGCTGTCATCCTTTCGTCTGTGGAACTGGTCGTCTCTGTATTGATCAGTGTCCTTGTTCTAAGTGAAGCCCTGTCCATCTGGCAAGGGCTTGGGGTCATCCTGATCATCTTTTCCATCAGCCTGACGGTCATTTCATTCCGGCGCCGTGTCAAAAAAGCGTACCCGGATATGGAGATCAGTTGGCAATAATAATTGCAGTTCTTCCAACTGTCTTTTCAGGGCAGCACCATGCAGCATTTCTGAGTATCCTGTGCAGGAAAACATCAGGTGCCCTTGACATGGCAGCTCTTCAGGCATGAGCTGATCGATCATAATGACTGAAAAGCCATTGCAGGATTCAAACTCCTGCAATGGCTTAAAATACTACTATGATTGAAAAAAGCGTCTGAAAGAATAGAGTGTCGTCGATTTATTCAGATCTGCAATGGCGTGTGTTAATGGAATCTCCTTCGGACATACTTCCGCACAGTTTGCGGCATTTCCGCAAGAAGTCAAACCACCTTCATCCATAATTTGATCAAGGCGTTCACCAGCTTGCATCTTACCAGTCGGGTGTGTATTATGAAGGCGCACTTGCGCAAGTGGTGCCGGACCAACAAAAGAAGATTTCTCATTAACATTCGGACACGCTTCAAAGCATAAGCCGCACGTCATACATTTACTGAGCTCGTAAGCCCATCGCCTCTCTTTTTCGGCTATCCTCGGCCCTTCACCCATATCATACGTTCCATCGATTTCAATCCATGCTTTGACTTTCAGCAGAGCATCAAACATTTTTTGCCGGTTGACCATCAGATCACGCTCACACGGGAACGTCTCCAGAGGAGCCAAGGTAATGGGTTGTGCCAACGTATCAATCAGCGTAGAGCAGGCCTGGCGGGGTTTTCCATTCACGAGCATGGAGCAGGCTCCACACACCTCCTCAAGACAGACGGACTCCCACTGAACAGGTGTCGTTTCCTCGCCCTTTATGTTTACAGGGTTTCGTCTGACTTCCATCAGTGCAGAAATAATATTCATACTTGGTCGCCAAGGTATTTGAAATTCCTCAACATACGATTCAGATGATGGTCCATCCTGCCGAGTGATTTTCAGTTGAACGGTTTGGTTACTCATGCTTTTACACCTGCCTTTTTACTCTGGGTGTAATCCCGCTTTCGAGGTTCAATCATTGAGGTATCCACTTCTTTATAATTGAATACCGGTTCACGATGGAATGAGTCGAATGAGGCCATTGTTGTTTTCAGCCAATCTTCATCGTTTCGTTCTGGGAACTCAGGCTTATAATGAGCTCCGCGGCTTTCATTTCTTCGATAAGCTCCCTGTGTAATTACTTTTGCCAGGTCCATCATACCTCTTAACCCTCTTATGAAGGACACAGCGTGATTATGATATTTGACTGTATCCTGAACATTTAATTGCTCGTAGCGTTCCATCATTTCGGATAGCTTTTGATCGGTTGAAATAAGATGATTATTATCCCTGACAACAGTAACGTTCTCCGTCATCAGCTCACCCATTTCGTGGTGAAGGCTGTATGGGTTCTCAGATCCATTCATTTTGAGAATGGCTGTGATTTCATCTTGATCCGCAGTCACCTGATTTGTAAATATTTTTTCGTCTACACCATCTGTTGCTTTCATACTGTTCCGTGCATATTCAACAGCTTTTGGGCCTGCGACCATTCCGCCATAAACGGCGGACAACAATGAATTCGCCCCCAAACGGTTAGCCCCGTGCTGCGAATAGTCGCACTCACCGGCTGCAAACAATCCCGGAATATTCGTCTCCTGACGTTCATCCACCCATAATCCTCCCATGGAATAATGAACGCCGGGGAAGATTTTCATCGGCAGCTTTCTTGGGTCGTCACCCATGAATTTTTCATAAATCTCCAAAATGCCACCGAGACGGTTATTCAGCTTCTCTGTTTCGATATGGGAGACATCCAGATATACTTTATTTTCACCATCGATACCGAGCTTTTGATTGACACATACATCAAAAATTTCTCTCGTCGCTATATCGCGAGGGACCAGATTGCCATACGCAGGATATTTCTCCTCTAGAAAATACCACGGGTTCCCGTCTTTATATGTCCAGACCCTTGCTCCCTCTCCTCGTGCAGATTCACTCATCAGGCGCAGTTTATCATCTCCTGGAATAGCTGTCGGGTGAATTTGAATAAATTCTCCGTTTGCATAGATGGCACCTTGCCGGTACAGTTTCCCTGCGGCAGCTCCTGTATTAATCAGGGAATTTGTGGACCTCCCGAAAATCATACCTGGACCGCCTGATGCTATAATCACCGCATCTGCTTTAAATGAATGGATCTCCATGGATATCATCTCTTGCGCTGTAACACCCCGACAGACTCCGGCATCATCCAGGATCGCTGAGACAAAATCCCAGCCTTCAAATTTACGCACCCTGCCTTCTGCCTCATACTTACGGACCTGTTCATCCAATGCATACAAAAGTTGTTGACCGGTTGTCGCGCCTGCAAATGCAGTTCTTCTATGCTGGGTTCCACCAAATCGCCGAAAATCCAACCGCCCTTCCGGCGTCCTGTTAAACATAACGCCCATACGATCAAAGAGATAAATAATTTCGGGCGCTTTCTGACACATCCCCCATACCTGAACCTGGTTGGCCAGGAAATCTCCGCCGTAAAGGGTATCATCGAAGTGTTCCCACGGTGAATCATCTTCCCCCTTCATATTACATGCGCCGTTAATCCCACCTTGCGCACAAACAGAGTGTGAACGTTTGACTTTAACGATGGAAATAAGATCCACATCCATACCCATCTCAACAATTTTCAGTGTAGCCATCAAACCGGCCAGTCCACCACCGACAACTGCAATTTTTTGTCTATTCATACGTATCTGCCTCCTGCATTATCCTTTATACAAATGCGAATATAGCCGTCAATCCAATAAATGAAAGAACAACAAAGAGTAAAATACCAATCACTTTACCAAAATATTGGCTCTTTTGATTCACTGTGATCCCCCATGTAATCAGCATGGTTCTGAAACCATTACTGAAATGATAGGTGGTCATGAGAATTCCGATAATATAAAAAGCCAGATACACAGGATTAGCAACCAGGTTCGCTACCATATCGAAGTTCACATCGGCACCGAATGCAGCCGGAATTCTCGTTGTTCCAACATGCCAGATCAAGAATAAAAATACGGCTACACCTGAAAAGCGTTGAAAATAGAAATACACATTTTTTTCGAATTTGTAAGCGCTGATATTGTTCTTCGCTTCCCTTGCAATGACAATTCCATAAATGCCGTGAAACAAAAGTGGAATGAAAATGATGAATATCTCCATCACATAGCGAAACGGCAGATTCCCCATCATTTCAGCTGCCGTGTTGTATGCCTCTTCTCCATAAAACGCAGCATAATTGATTCCAAAATGAACGAAAAGAAATACGCCGATAGGGACCAGCCCTGATAATGAATGCAATTTTCTCCAGAAAAACGTTCGGTCATTTTTCATGATGATCACTCCTTCAAATTTCCGTTAATGCTTTTCCTGAAATTCCTGGTTTTGTCATTTCATAAGGGTCCAGGATGACGCTCAAATCATCTTCGGAAAGCACACCACGCTCAAGGCAAATCTCTCTTACCGGTCGCCCTGTTGAGATGGCTTCTTTCGCAATTGAAGAAGCCGTTTCATAGCCAATATGGGGGTTGATTGCTGTAATCACACCTACACTTTGATTGACGTATTGTTCCATCCTTTCTGTATGCGCCTGAATTCCCCGGATGCAATGTCGATCAAAAACATCAATTACGTTGGTCATCATGCGAATGGAATCAAGAAGACTTGATACGAGTACTGGTTCCATAACGTTTAGTTCAAACTGTCCGGCTTCAGATGCGAGTGTAACAGTGACATCGTTTCCGATAACCTTAAATGCCACCTGATTGACTACTTCAGCCATGACAGGATTAACTTTACCCGGCATAATAGAAGAGCCCGGCTGTCTCGGCGGCAAAAGAATTTCGTTCAAGCCGGTCCGTGGTCCTGATGCCATCAAACGTAAATCATTAGCGATCTTGGATAGACTTGACATCACTGTTTTCAGCGTACCCGAGACAGTCACATATACATCTGTATTTTGTGTTCCATCAACCAGGTTCGGTGAAGTTGTCACAGGAAACCCTGTAATTTCCGCCAATTCATTTATGACAAATCGAATATAGTCAGGGTCTGCATTAAGACCTGTTCCTACTGCAGTGGCTCCCATATTCGTTTCATATAACGATTCCCTGACTTGGCGAACTGCTTCTATATTTCGATAAAGGACCGCTGCATATGCGCTGAATTCCTGACCGAGACGAATCGGTACAGCATCTTGCAAGTGGGTACGACCCATTTTCAGACAGTGTTCGAATTCAGATGCTTTTTCAGAAAACGAATGATGCAATGATTCCATTGCCGGCAAGAGCTGGTTCAAGCGATTTAGCAACGCCAATTTAAATGCCGTAGGGAAGGCATCGTTGGTAGATTGAGACATGTTCACATGCGAATTTCCACTTAGTACCATGTAATTTCCCTTTTCTTCACCAAGAATCTCCAGTGCCCTGTTAGCTATCACTTCATTGGCATTCATATTTACAGATGTCCCAGCGCCTCCTTGAATTGGATCAACAATAAACTGGTCATTCCATTTACCGTCCACTACTTCAAGAGCCGCCTGTTCTATCACTGCAGCAAGCTTCGGATTAAGCTGTCCTACTTTTTTATTCGCTCTTGCTGCTGCTATTTTCACCAGACCCATACCACGAATTAGTTCTTCATCAATGTACTGTCCGGTAATCGGGAAATTTTCAACGGCCCGCAATGTTTGGATACCAAAGTAATTTTCATTATTTATCTTCATCTCGCCCAGGAAATCTTTTTCAATGCGATGGGTTTTATCGTCTAGCATCAGAACCTCACTCCAATTCCTGATTGATTTCATAATAAAAGCACAACATGTGGTTTTATTAGCGTTATCCACATGTGTGCTCGGACAATGTCCCTCTTTGCTTTTTAATTAATAAACAACACTACGAAGAACAATACAGCCAACCCACCAAGTATCGATGGTCTTTGAAATTTATTCGCCAACTTGAGTTCCGAGTTCGGAACAACAGGAATAGTTGTCGCCAATGCTGCAACCGGCCCACCTGTCAAGTAATACTGCATGATTGCACAACCACCCGCTCCGGCTGCCGCTGCAGCTAATGGCGAAACATCGTATTGAAGAACGATTGTTAAAAACGGAATGACAATCGCTGCCGACGCAGCATTCGATTGAGTAACAAGTCCTGCCAATGCCGACACAGCCAACATGACCAACACTGGTGAATAAGCCAACAGCGGGTCAAACCAATTTGCCATGATATCGACAATACCAACATTCTGAATGACTGATGACATGAATAGAAAACCCAACGTTGCAATTAATGGAACCGCTACCCTTTTTACACCATCAAGCATCATTTCTTCAGCTTTTTTCAATGAAATTTTCGCAAAAATAGCAACCAGAATTGATGCTGCAACACCAACGATAAATACTGGGTAACCAACAGAAAAACCAATCACTAAAACAATAAATGGAATAATCGCTAAGGTGAAACTTCGCTCATTGTCTATATCTTGAAGGTCTTTTAAAATGCTGTTTACTTCCTGTTCAGTCAGTTTCACTTCGTTACTTTTCTCTTCCCGCTTTAAGCGGAGATAGCTTATTCCGATGATTGACATTGCTACAAAAGCACCGATTAAGTTAATCCAGCCAAAAGTTATACCTGCAGTTGCAATCACAGCAAGCAAAGTCGGGTGTGTAAAACCGCCAAAATTCCCTAAGTGCCCGGCGTGAGCCTGAATTCCGGCCACTTTATTTGGATTGACGCCTAACTTGATTGCAGCTGGTCCAGTAATTACTGCTGTAATTGCCGGCTGAGTAAAGCCTGTTAACCCACCAATGACACCTGCTGCGGTACTTCCTGCACCTGCAATACCAGGTCCTCCTCCAATTTTACTTCCGATCAGAATGATTTTTCTGATGATTGCATTAAGAAAACCTGTTTTCTCCATAACACCGATAAATAAGAGAACGCCTGCCATATCTGCAATAACCGGGTGTAAACTGTCATTAACAAGACTGAGTACTGTAATTTCCGCATCACCCGATAACGGAAAACCTGCACTGATTGCTGCCAGTGTCGAACCAATAATTGCCGTCATGTATAAAGGTGTTTTCCCTGTTATCATCAGTATCAGGGTGATCAGCATAATGATTTGAGCAATTAACATCATAATAAAACATCTCCTTTAGTGAATAATTTCACAAGATTAGATAAAAACTATTCTTCAAATCCTTCACGAACATCGGTATTCGATCGCAGTAATGCAATTAATTTCAACCTCGCTTTTTTGGAATTCATATCACTTCCCAAGATCACTCCATTTTTAAAAAGA
Source organism: Salisediminibacterium beveridgei (assembly GCF_001721685.1). Taxonomy (GTDB): domain Bacteria; phylum Bacillota; class Bacilli; order Bacillales; family Salisediminibacteriaceae; genus Salisediminibacterium; species Salisediminibacterium beveridgei. Next base: position 2,910,787 of record NZ_CP012502.1, read on the forward strand.
TGATGCGCACTTGCATAATAGTCATATGTGACATCAACTCGCCCTTGCTCACTCGAAGTTGTTAAGACGAATGTTATACCCTGTTCGATGCCTCTGAGTACCGCGTTCATTTGTTCAGGCGCAATTTGCCCCCTTCCATTACCTTCTAAGACGATTCCTTCGACTTGATTATTGATACAGGTATCAATGAACGCGCCGTCTGCATCTAAATAACATTTAATAATTTCTACTTTGGGAATTTTTTTGAGTGTAGCTGGATAAACTTGCCTTTCTGCAGGTTTCTGATACAGTATTACTTTTTGTCCATCGATCGTACCTAAATGGCCATATCCGAAAGATTCGAATCCCTGAAGATTATAAGCATGTTCTTTTTTCACGTACTTCGCAGAAAATATCCTTTCGTTAAAAACCACTACAGTGCCAATATCGTTTAATTTTTCAGAGGCTGCTGCACAAATTGATTGGATCAGATTCGTATCCGCATCACTTCCTGAAGCCGCCGAAGAGCGCTGTGAACCAGTAACAACAACAGGATTTTTCCGTTTAATTATCAAGTCCAGATAATAAGCCGATTCTTCCAGCGAGTCCGTTCCGTGTGTTACAACTGCCCCGTGAAAACCTTCATCGAATAAATCGATAATTTTCCCGGCTATCTGGTTCAGATCGTTCAATGAAACGTGCATACTCGGTTTATTGATTAAAGGAAATATAATGACTTCGATCCCAGCTGGTAACTCATCTAGATCACAGTAGTCTTCACTTGCTAAAGCACCTGACACTAACCTCCCTTCCTCATTTTCTCTACTGGCTATTGTGCCACCCGTTGTGATTAATGCTACCTTTTTCATCTGCATCCTCCCCTCGCATCTCTTGATATATATAATGTAAGCGACAACCTTCAAATTTCTACAATGTTCTACACAACTTATTGTATTTGTCATATTTTCGACACAACCCATTAATATTGCTCAGTATTTCACTGATAAGATTAATAGTATAAACATACTTGTATGACTGTGGTGATTTGATTGAATTACAGGAATTTCAATGTTGTATTCGTGTATATCGTTATGATTTGCTTAATCATTGTGTCAGATTTGTTTCATCTCGTCGAAATGGAATCTTCATTCTTTATCACATTAAGCGTCCCGGTGTTTTTATTGTTTCTGCTCTATTTCAATTTTTTGAAGCCTGTTTTTTCAGGCATTCTAGTTGGATTCGCAGTTTTCAGTTTCCGGACAACGTTATCTGTTATCGATCAAAATTCTTTACATGAGTCTATTTTATTACATTTCCCTGTCGTTGTATTCTTTGTCATATATGGCATTTTGTTTTGGCTGTTTTATCTTGAACGGTTTTACAGTAAACCAGGTTTCATTGGCATTTATGCGGTTATCCTGGATACAGCATCCTCCTTTTCCGAGTTAGCTGTGAGAAATTCATATGCACTGATTGACCCGTCTTTTTCTCTGATGTCAACAATTCTACTCCTTGCTATTCTTCGAAACTTCTTCGTTATGGGCTTCTTTATGCTGATACTTTACAACAAAGAACAAGCAAAATACGAAGAAGAGAAAAAACAAAGTGATCACATGTTTTTATTAATATCGGACTTATATGCTGAAAGCATCCAGCTCAAACAATCAATTGCAAGATCCGAAAAAATAACATCAAACCTCTATTATTTATCGAAAGAAATAAAGAACGATGTCTCTTTACCCTTATCAAAAAAAATATTGGAAATGGCCGGGGAGGTTCATGACTTCAAAAAAGATCATCAAAGAATTTTTGCTTCCCTGGAACAAATCATTAAAGACCAGAAAAAAACGGAACAGCTTAATGTATGTCAGTTATTAGAAATTTTAATTAAATCGAACGAAGCATACGCTTCATATTTAGAAAAAAATATTACGATTTCTGTTTCGGTTTTGAATAAACAAGATATGATCCATTCGTTTCTTACGATGTCTGTGATTAATAATTTAATCAGTAATTCGATAGAATCAATCAATGGAACCGGCCATATCAATCTGAATATAGAGAATCCAGAAGGCTCAAAATTCATTTACTTTCAGGTTACTGACGACGGTCCCGGCATTAAAAAACAAGATCAACCTTTAATATTTTCACCCGGTTTCACAACAAAATATAATAAAGAGGGAAATCCCTCGAATGGTATAGGGTTATCCTACATCAAACATTCACTTGAAAGTTTTAATGGAAGTATCACACTTGAAGAATCGACACCTCATATTCAAACCCGGTTTTCCGTCGTTCTTCCTCGAGAAATTGTAAACGATCATAAGGAGGTCTAAGATGAATTATTTCATAGTTGACGACGATCCTGCAGTCAGAGGCATTTTAAAACATCTGATTGAAAGTGAACATGACCGTATAGTCGGTGAAGCAGATGACGGTATTCACGTCTACTCTAATCAATTATTTCAAACCGACACCGATATATTAATCATCGATTTGTTAATGCCTGAAGAAGATGGAATCGAAACGATTAAAAGAATAAATAAAGATTTCAATGGGAAAATCGTAATGATATCTCAAGTAGAGACGAAAGAAATGATCGCTGAAGCCTATCAAAATCATGTAGAAGCTTATATAACGAAGCCGGTGAACTCGTTGGAAGTATCATCCGTTTTAGAAAAAGTGTCTAAAAATCTTAAACTTGAACGTTCCATGAAACAAATCAAAAATTCTCTGGACCTGATTGGTGCTCAAGATCATATTGTTTCAGATGAAACTTCAGTTAAATCTGAGTTCACCAACACTGCTGAACTCATATTATCTGATTTAGGAATCCGTTACGAAAAAGGAGCAGAAGACCTTTTAGGAATTCTTTATGCTTTAGAGGGAAATGAGATCTCATCTGTTGCATCATTAAAAGACCTTTGGGAATCTTACCTTATAATCAATTCTTATGAAGTGACAAATAAAAATATCAAGTCTACTGAACAACGAATCAGAAGAACTATTTTACAAGCTTTTAACCACATTTGCTCCCTTGGAGCAATGGATATTACGCACCCGAAATTCGAGTACTATGCCATGCGTTTTTTTGAAATGGACTCGATACAAAAAAGAATACATGAACTAAATACAAGTTATAATGGAGATCAGAGAATGTTTCAGCCTCGCATTAATGTTAAACGATTTATTTGGACACTTTATGATGAATGCAAAGAGAAAAATGCAGAAAAAAAGTAGATAAATCGATTTCTGACTCTTCGAAAGCAGTTCAGAAGCATAGTCTTTATAAATTAAAATTTACATCTCATCTGGTATCATGTTATATCGCAAATTAAACTATTTTAAAATATAACTAAACAAAATTCAAAAAAGGCTCCAGAAAGCTATGTCAGCATCTGGAACCTTTTCCTTTATTCATTATTTTTTAAAGCGATTCTTGTCTCATCAATTAATTCTGCCTGAATAATATAACGATCCGGTGCTGCACCAAGAAGATGAAAGGGATAGCACGTGGAAAGCGTCAATGTCGCCGAGTCCTTTTCGACCACGACGGATTCGTCATCAGCGGACGTAATCCAGATATCATTAATGACATAGGTGTATTTGATGCCATCATATATCAGTACCATCTCATCTCCTTCTTTAAGGTTTCCCAGTTCCCGGAAAACAGTATCCCGATGACCACTTAGCAGCGTATGCCCTTTTTCATCCGGGGTTGTCGTCCACTGACTGTCATGCATGCCTACGCCCTGATCAAGCGCATCATCATCCGTTCCCCAATAGGTCAGGTACTCTTTCTCAAGGGCAGGGATTTGCAAAGACGCAATTTCATCCCCAGTTTCTACACGTTCCCAATCTAATTCCCGCAGAGCCGGGGAGCGTTCATTCGATTCATCGATTGCGAACACCCCACCTGTTGCGGATTCATATGAAACGTAAAAGAAACCGATGAGTCCAATGCCTGTCAGCAAAAACAATGTGGCAATAAACTTAATAACAAACCCTTCTTTTACGTTCATCTCATCATACCTTTCGCTGTTTTCTGCGGTTGATGAACAATAACGTTACACCAGTCAGAATGAACAGACCACCAGCCAGAAGATACATAAACAGATTGGTAGCTGTTGATGGAAGCGTGCCACCTTTTTCCTCAGACGGTTGTTCCTTTTCTTCTTCTGGTTCATCAGGCTCTTCAATCACCGGTTTTTCCGGTTCGTACGTATTGATCAAGTCATAACCACTCACTTCACCTGAATAATCCGGAACGTCAATCTCTTGAATCGAGTAGTCGTAGCGGACTCCCTGCTCATCAAATTCTGGAAGATGATTGAACTCAAATGTCCAATCGTCATTTGTACTTACAGGGATCTGTTCATACAGTTCACCATTTTGGTAAAGCTGAACATCAATACTGTCGGGTCTTACATCCTGATTATCATTTACCCATGTCTTTGTCCCGGTTACTGCCGTTTCCCCGACGCGAAGATTGGTGATACTGAATCCGTCAATCTGCGTCTCATATCCTTCAATTGCTTCCTCTTCGACGCTGTATGAAATCGCCTGACCCTGTTCATCATAGGCCTCAAGGTCTTCAAACACATACACCCAGCCGTCTTCTTCCGTTACATTCACGGTTTCGTAAGCTTCACCGTTGGCCAGCAAAATGACTGTAATGTCCTCCGGACGATCCGGATTGTCGTCATCGAGCCAGCCTTTCGTCACTTCAATATCCCGCTGTTCGGAACGGGTATTCGTGATGTCATAGCCGTCGATTTCGACAGCATAGCCAGGCACGTCGTGTTCTGTAATCGCGTATTCATAGGTCTCGCCGTTTTCGTCAAACTCCGGCAGTTCCGTAAAGCTGTAGATCCAGTCGTCATCTTCAGTGACTTCCACCGAATCGATGACCGACTGATTTTGCAGGAGATTCACCGTGATGCTGTCCGGACGATCACTTTCATTATCGTCCTGCCAGGATTTCTCCCCTTCTACTGCCACTTCCCCGGTTCGAAGATTGGTGATGGTATATCCTTCTTCTGCATCTCCAGCGATGCTTTCCAGCACGTAGCTTTCCGAGAGATCCCGTTCCATCACGGTATATTCGTACAACTGCCCTTCAGGATCATACTTTGACAGGTTCTCAAAGACAGCTTGCCAATTCACGTCACCGTCTAATACCACTTCATCATAATGTTCACCATTTCGAAGCAGATCCACCGTAATCGCATCAGGTCTGTCTTCTGTTTCTTCGGTGTCGAGCCAGCTTTTCTCAACCGCGACATCGGTTTGCAACGTATTTGTCAATTCAAAACCATCGGACATCGTTCCGGTTACCGGCTCTGCGTGGTAATTTGCTACAGGTTCTTCTTCAACGGTGTAATGATATTCAACGCCCTGATCATCAAACTGATCCAGATCTTCAAACGCATAGGTCCATAACCCGTCATCCTCTTTGATGACAGCTGAATCATAAGGTGTTTCCGTGTCATCACTTCTGAACAAATTCACAGTAATCTCTTCGGGTCTCTCATCAAAGGCGGACCCATCGTTCCACTCTTTCGTCACATCTATCGAGATGGATCCCTCTCTCAGGTTGGTGAGTTCAAAACCTGAATCTGTCTGTGACTGAGTGACCTCGTAGCCTGCTACAGGAAGCTCAGCAATGTCATAACTGTACTCCGCTCCCTGCTCATCAAACTTTTCAAGATCAGTAAACGTGTGTGTCCAATCATCACTCGCCCGAATGACTTTTGTATCAATTGATGCATCCGGATCGTCACTTCTGAACAATTCCACGACAATGAAATCCGGTCTGACATCTGTCGCATTGTCATCATCAAGCCAGTTTTTATCGACATCCAGTGACATTGTCTCTGAACGGAGGTTATTGATATTGAATCCATCAATCTGCGTCTCATACCCATCGATTGCTTCCTCTTCGACGCTGTATGAAATCGCCTGACCCTGTTCATCATAGGTCTCAAGGTCTTCAAACACATACACCCAGCCGTCTTCTTCCGTTACATTCACGGTTTCGTAAGCTTCACCGTTTGCCAGCAAAGTAACTGTAATGTCCTCCGGACGATCCGGATTGTTGTCATCAAGCCAGCCTTTCGTCACTTCAATATCCCGCTGTTCGGAACGGGTATTCGTAATGTCATAGCCGTCGATTTCGACAGCATAGCCAGGCACATCGTGTTCTGTAATCGCGTATTCATAGGCCTCGCCGTTTTCGTCAAACTCCGGCAGTTCCGTAAAGCTGTAGGTCCAGTCGTCATCTGCAGTGACTTCCACCGAATCGATGACCGCCTGATTTTGCAGGAGATTCACCATAATGCTGTCCGGACGGTCACCTTCATTATCGTCCTGCCAGGATTTTTCCCCTTCGATTGCCACTTCACCACTTCTGGTATTGGTAATGGTGATTTGATCCTCCTCGGAAGTGACCGAAGAATCATAACCATCAACAGGAACTTCCACAACTTCATAATTGAATTCTCTTCCCTGTTCATCAAACTCAGGAAGACCACTGAATTCACCGTCCCAATTGCCTTCACTATCCGGGCTGATTACCATTGTATCGAATGCATCTTCCGGATAATCTGTCTCATCATAAAGCTTTTGATAAACTTCAACGACGATATTTGCAGGGCGGTCAGCAGAATCTTCTGTATCATTCCATTCTTTTGTTACTGGAATATCCACATTTCCTGTCAAGCGGTTTACAATATCATATCCGCTGTCCTGATCCCCGTTCACTTCAACAAATTCATAATTGTCAACAAGTGAAGTTTCCTCCACGGTATAATCATACTCATCGCCGTCTGGATCATAAACTGGTAAGTCAGTAAATTCATGTTCCCACTCCGGACCACTTACTTCTACAGGCTCACCCAATGGGTCTCCATCTCTTTGCAGCTGGAATTCCACTTCATCAGGACGTTCCCCGAGGCGGTCCGAATCATCAAGCCAAATTTTCTCCGCTGACAGGTCTCTTGTTTCAACATTTGTAATCGTGAAGCCAGCTTCCTGGGTTCCTTCGATAGTTCCCTGAATCTGATACCCTTCTCCAGGATTCACTTCTTCAACAGTGTATTCATAGAAATCACCATTGGAATCGACCGCATCCAACTCTTCAAACGTGTAGTTCCAGCTATTTTCCTGCGTCAGTTCAGTTCTGATTCCTATGGAAGATCCATTTTGCAGGAGCTCAACAGTCACTTCATCCGGCCGGTTCGATTCATTTCCGTCATCGTTCCATTGTTTATCCACATCAATGGACACCAATTCATAATTAGCCACGTCGATTTCAACCTGCTCTTCATCGTGCGGGAAGTTTAATTCGAATTCAATATTGCCCCAATGCGGCTGATAACCATCAAGGGGTGCAACTTCTTCAAATTCATACTTTCCTGGTCGAAGATCTTCCACAATGATTTCACCGTTGCTGTCGGTTGTATGCGATGTTTCGCTGTATGTCCCGTCGTTGACCAGGTCAACCGCATTCAATGTGAATTCAACATTTTCAAGTCTCTCGTTGGACTCCCCGTCTGCTTTGACCAGTCTGACAGAACCTTTGATGATGTCGTTATCCACATTACCGACATCAAGCACTTCGGTTTCAGTGACCTCATCGTCCACGGTCAGGATGTGCGATACAAATCCACCTTCCTGGATGGTATACCCATCGGGAGGAGTCACTTCCCGAAACTGGTAGTCTCCTGCAGGCAGTCCTGTGATACTGATGTAACCATTCGAATCTGTTGTCAGTTCATCAAATCCTTCGATCTCGTTGCCATTTGAATCTTCCAATGCAAAGACGGCATCAGCCAGTGGCGCACTTGTTTCTGAGTCCACCTTCGTTAAAGTAAGATTGGCAAATGGATCATTTTCCACATTGACGCCAACTGTCCGTTCGTTATGAACATCACCCAGAGTAACGGTTACTTCAACCGGATCCTCCGATGCGATATAGCCTTCAGGAGCTTTTAATTCTTTGATTTCATATGTCCCTGGCTTCAAATCATCAAATGTAACGACTCCATTCTCATCTGTTATCCCTGTCTGAGGAGATGGATCAAGATCGTAGTCCCCATCAGAATAAGTCAGTTCAAATTCAGTATCTTCAAGAAGCTGTCCATTGATGCTGTCCGTTTTGGTGATTTCAACAGACGTTGTTTTGACATTGTTCTCAAATGGCTCTGAACGGATTTCAATTGGTTCTTCCTGACTGAGTCCGATCTCAAACTCAATTGGTTCATTCTCATCGGACAGTTCAAACCCATCCGGTGGAGAAACTTCTTCAATCGTATATGTCCCAGGACGTAAATCGCCCGTTTCGATCAAACCATCTACTCCCGATGTCACCGTGCGTTCAAAATCAATTTCCGGATCCTCATCGATATTGACAATACGGAACGTGGCTCCTTGGAGACGGTTATCTCCGGAAACCCTGTCTGCATCGATCTTCTCCATGAACGCACTGCCAGGGATCAATTCATTCTCCACTGTCAGGGCTCCCGCTTCAATATCCAGGATAATGTGTTCATCAATAATCGTGAATGGATATTGGTTTGCGTTTTCCTGATAGTGTTCAGCGGGCTGTGTTTCTTCGAAGTAATAATCACCGGGTTCCAGATCTTCCACATAGATTTCACCATCAGCATCCGTGGTAAACGAACCGATCCACTGATCTCCGGCATCAAACAGTTCAAATTCAACACCTTCAAGAGTCTCATCGGTTGTTCCGTCCACTTTGGTCAGCTGGACATCACGCTTGATTTCGTAATTTTCCACAGTGATTCCGGTAACTCCCTCGTTGACCTCAGCAGTTCTTGTGTCACCGACTGTCCGGTCAATGGCATAACCTTCGGGCGCATTCACTTCGACTACCTGATACTCCCCGTATAGAAGATTAACAAATGTGAGTTCTCCATTTTCATCCGTCTTTCCTGTCCGGATCAATACGTCACCGGATTCGTCATACAGATGGAATTCAGCCCCTTCAAGTAAGGTGTCATTCTCTTCTGCATCGACTTTTGTAATTTCCAGAGCCCCTACTTCTCCTGTGATGCTTCCGGAAATATTGTTGAAACTGATCGCCTCGTTAACAGACGAACCTCCTTCATCCTCGGCAACTTGTTCACCGCTGATGGAAAGGTCGTTGGCGATTCTGCCATCTCCTTCGTAGAGGATATACGTATCATATTCAAGGACATATGCCCGGTCAATCGTTGATTTCTCATCAATGAAGCTGATCTCATACGATTCCTGGCCGTCCTCATCTTCTGAGTATATGACTTCGTAATCTGTCCCCTCAGTCAGCACGCTTCCTTCATTTTTATTGATGTCGTCTTCAGTCGCTGTAGTCTCATAAATCGTCAGCGTATCTTGCAAAATCGTCTGATTGATACTTGGTGTATCCTCGATCACGAGATTCTCAATTTCCGACTGACTGAAATTCACATTGACGGTCCAATTGACAATCCGGCCGTTCTCAGAACTCTGTCGGCCCTGCTTCGTTGAAAATTCACCACCGAATCGTGGACTGACCGATGCTTCAAGAGTTGCCTCTTCACGATTATCGCTTTCAACTGTGGCCGTGTTTTCGTACTTCTCTTCTACGGTTTGGCCTTCGAAATCAGTTGTAAAAACAATGACAAATCCTTCACTGATGTCCCCAAAACTGACATTGAATCCTGCCGGATCAGTTTTGGATGTGATTGTAACCTCATCAGTATCAGTAACTTCGTCACCCAATTCAAAATCATTGGCTCCCGGAGTCATTTTCATTTTATAAATCGCAACATTTTCAATGTCGAAATTCTGGTTTCCTGATATGGGATCATTCACGATCACATTATCCAGGTCTTCTTCGTTATAGTTCACACCAATCGTCCAGGTAATTTCTTTATCCGCCACATTGTAGCTGCCGAATTTGAACCCGTTATTTTTCGTGTACTCATCCGGATTGAATGTGGCACTTCCAGTTTTGGAGACGGTGTTTTCTTCCCCTTCAGGAATCCATTCCACTAACGCATCATTGGAATATCCGCTTTGGATTCTTCCGTTTGAATCCCGATCAACCAAATTGTAATCAATATCTGTCTTATACGAAATTGTCACCCGTTCAGTGATGTCATCGTTGAATGTCACCGTGACCTCATTGTTTTCAGCATTGTATGCAGCATCATAATCGCCGGAATATCCACTGATAGAAAGGGAATCCTGATCAAAGGTAAAGCCATCCGGCAGTGTATCCACAAAGACTGTATTCTGCATCAGCTGTTCGTCACGATTGATTGTGACAGACCAGTCGGTGGTTTTCTCCTGATAATCTGCGTCTGTATTATTTTTAATCAGAATTCCCTGACCGATGGATTGGCTGCCTTCTGACGTGTTGTCAAATTCATCGGAAATTTCGTTTGTTACATTTCCGTCTTCATCAACCCGGTCGATTGTATTAGTCTGGTATCTGATTTTAAATGCATCCGAAATCTCTTCATCAAATTCAACCACATATCCGTTTTCCGTAACAGTAAGCGAGTAATCTGTGTAGAGTACCTCACCTGTTTCTTCACCCGTATCCGGATCAATGGATACGAGGAAAACTTCAAAAGAGTCTTCGTTTAAGGTTTGGTTCGCATCACCAAACACATCGGTTAATTTCGCTTCTTCCTGGGAAATTTCTTTTTCGTCATAGTTATATTTTACTTCCCAGTCGATGGTCTGACTGACATCGTCATATCCGGTGGCCTCTTTAGCAAGTGGCACACCTCTTGTTACGGCAACGGTCGCATCCGTTTCAAGTTCCAAGTCATCTGCCCCTGTTAATATTGCTCCGTTTTTATATTCTTCTCCCACCCGATCATTTACTTGCGTTTCGTAAACAATCCGGTACGCTGAATCAATGTCCCCCATAGCCAGTGTGAAATCTTCGTCACGAACATCAAGGGTAAAACCGTTGTTCAGTTTTTCTTCGGTTACTTCAACTGGTGGCTCTTCAAATGATCCGTCTGCATTCATATCCAGTTCATAAATTTTAAAGGAGTCTTCATCAAACGAATGCTGCCCTTTTGTAATGGCATCGGTCAGCTCCGCATCGTTTATGCCCTGAAGATTTTTATTCACGTCCACTGTCCAAGTGATTGTTTCAGTATTGTATCCTCTGTTTCCAATCCCTTGCTTATCAAGACCATTTTCATCAGGTTTAAACGAGATTGGGAATTCAAGGGATTCATCTTCACCGAACGGCAAAACAATTGAATCTCCCTCCGCAGGACCGTCGTAATCGTCATCAAAAGTGGCGGTCAGTTCAATGTTTCCTGAAATATTTGATTCCTGGGCAATGGTTTCGTTAAACACAATGATAATGTCGTTCCCACTTGTATAAAATTCACCAAAGACGGTTCCATCCCCTCTGGCTAGCTCCATAGCTGCGGATTCAGGGATCTGAGGGATGGTAAACATCTCGGGAACGTTTATGGTATAAGTCGCACCATCACCATACCCGTGTCCATCCTGTAATTTAAAATCATAAATCAGTTCGAGACTTGTACCACTGAACGGCTGTTCGAGTGTAAGCTCTGTTCCATCCTCCAGCGTTTCACCATCTTTTTTCACAGTGATATTCGTAATGATATTCTCTGTTATCTTGTTGTCAGCATTCAAGGTTTCAAATGAACCGGTTTCCTCAGTTGAGGAGGACGCGGATTCTTCTTTCTCTTCGTTTTGATCATTTGCTTCCTTTTCTGCAGCATCAGCTTCTTCAGTTTGCTCCGTTGACTCCACTTCAGTTTCCTCTTCTGCAGCCTTTGTATAAACCGCTTCAAAACTGATCGTTCCTTGATAATAAGCTTGCGTTTGTTCTTCATTATTTTGTTCGTTTGTTTCTTCCTTTTCCTTCGTTTCTTCATCTTGTTCTATTTGGTCTTCTGACGACTCGCCAGTCTTTTCTTGCTCTTCAATGTCTTCTGACTCCTCTTTCGTTTCTTTCTCAGTGCTCTCCTGCGTCTCTTCCTCAGATCCAGAGTCGTTGTCACTTTCTTTTGTATTTTTTTCATCATCTTCTTCAAAAGCATGGAAAGTAGCTGTCAATTTTCCTTCTTCAGTCACTTCATATGTACCGATGCTCTTTTCCTCATCTTGAGCATTGCTGGTTAATAATTCTCCAGTGATCGTTTCGTCAATCAACAGTTCCTCCGAAAGTTCAAAAGATTCTTCGTATTCTTCGGTCAGGTCAACCGTTTCAGTGTCCCACTCCAAGGTTACGTTAACATCCTCACTCTCACCTGGATCAGGATCCGGCGTCTCTCCGTCTTCATTAATGATATGTACATCTGTAAAGACTGAATCATCCTTTTCGTTTGTTACGTCCCCTGCAAGAAACATCCCGCTTGTCAGCGTTTGAAACAGCAGGACAAACGTCAGTAATACTAATAACGATTTGTTCTTCATGTCTAACACTCCTCGTAGATTAAATTTAAGCTTGTTTTGATTTAACAATCAATTCTATTTAAATGGATTGAATGGCTCATCTTGCATCGCATCTACTCCTCAAAAGGTGTCACTTCCATGATAAAGATTCACTCTTTACAAAATCTTGACATTATAGAAAATACTGATTGGAAGCTTACCTTCTGTAACAATTTAAATTAAAACGAAACAAAACGTTCAGGTGCATACAAAAAAAGACCAAATATACACTCTCATTTGGCCGGTTGCACTACTCGCTCCGAAATGTCAAAGTGCCCAATTAAAAACATTTCATCATTGCTTCCTGATTCGATTGACTTCATAAAATGGAGCACTAAAAAAACTGAACCCATGCTGCGTTTTGAAATTCTGTTCATCTTAAATATATGATAAAGTAAATGCGTATCCAGTGACGCAGCCTGGATTTTGACGACTATCCAGTCTGGATCTTTAAATTATTTATTGTAAAGAAACAACCTCTACAAATTCTTTACAAAATCGCATAAACGGATAAGTTTTTTTCTTTTTCATCTGAAATGAGGGTTCTGCAATGGAGCAACTGTCGACAAATAAAAAAATATTTTTTTTGATTCTCCTGCTCGTTGTCGTTTTAACCGGACTTCGCTTTTCATGGATTTATTATTTTGCAGAGGAGAATTTCCCCTCTGTAGAGAATGGATTTCTGGATATGAGGGCTGCTGATTTTTCAGGGAACAAGTATTATTCTCTCGAAGGGGAATGGGGATTTTTTCCGGATGAACGCATTGATCCCGCAGATCCACCGGCGTTTTCTCATGCCACAACCGTTCCAGCCCTTTGGGATCATACTTTACTGAATACTGAAGACACTTTGCTTGGGGAAGGTTCGTACTATTTGGAACTCGAGCTGCCTGAAGATATGGACAAGGATCTCGGCGTCCGATTTTATGAAATCAACAGCGCTGCAGCCATATACAGCAACGGGGAACTCGTCTATGCCAGAAATGACCTTGATCACGAATACGGTGACCGGGGCATGGACTATGGCCCGGTTGATATAACTCTCTCGCCACCGGAAGATGGCCGACTTGAGCTTGTCATTCATGTTTCAAATCATGCCATCGAAATCAGGGGCGGGATGGCACGGGACGTGTTGATCGGGTCCGACGATGCTTTGGCATCGCTGTCTTTTGCATCAAAAGCACTGCAGCTGTCTGCCGGACTGGTCCTTGCCCTCCATGCAGTCTACGCCTTCATATTGTTCGGCATTCAAAGGCAGTCCCGAACCAGGCTTTTGCTTCTTTTTGGCCTGATGCTGTCACTTTTCGCCACCGGTGTCTTCATTGATGATGAAGTACTTGTGATGCTTCCGGTTTCGCTTCCGGATTATTTTAAAATGCTGTTGACCATATTTATTTTAACGCTTTTTGTCATGTTTCTGATCATTGCAAGAACGGTTCATGTATCCGAAAAATTCATTCGTCCGATTGCTGTTTTTTTCGTTCTGCTTGCCATGACGGCTCTGATGTACCCGATTGCCGGCTATACACATTTCACGTCCACTGTGATGCTGATATTCTTTGTCTTTGCTCTCGCAATGCTGGTCATTACGATCCGTTCGATTAGCAGAGGGAATGTTTATGGCTACTTTATTTTGATTTTTCTCATTGCCTATACATCCAATATGACTTGGGGTGCGCTGATTAAACTCAATGTCTTGCAATTTCCGTTCTATCCAATGGACTTTATTTTTTCCATGATGGCCTTAATGGGACTTGTATTGAAACAGCATGTCGATATCACCCGGGAAAATCGGAAACAAGCGGATATCATTATCGAAAATGAGAAAAATAAAGATCGATTCCTTGCCAACACTGCCCATGAACTGAGGAATCCGCTGCACGGTATTATGACTGTCAATGACACACTCCTCAATCAATTGGAGGCCAAACCGAAAGAAGCAATCCGAGATGACCTCCTGTTGAACCGTAAAATCGGTCAGCAGATGAAATTCATTCTTGATGATTTACGTGATTTTACGTTGCTGAAAGAAAGCCGCGTCCGTCTGATGCCTGAAGCAGTGGCTGTTCATCCAATGGTGCAAACCATCCTGGATATTCTGCACTTTCAGCTCGACAGCCGCTTCGTGACCTTCAAAACGGACCTGCCTGAAGATCTGCCGCCTCTGTTAGCGGATCAGGAACGGTTGTTCCAGGTCCTGTATAACCTGCTTCACAATGCCGTAAAATTCACAAAAGAGGGTTCAATCAGTGTCACAGCCCGCCACCTGCCATCTTCCGGCATGGTACATTTGATAATTGCTGACACGGGGAGCGGCATCCAAGAGGCTGATCAGGAACGACTCTTCATTCCTTACGAACAGGGGGATGGTTCAGACCGCGGTGGTCTGGGACTCGGGCTCAACATCAGCAGGGAGTTGACGGGTCTGCACGAGGGGAAATTGCAAATTGAATCCAGGGAAGAGTGTGGAACCGAGGTTCATATTCATTGGCCGGCAGCCGAGGGGGGAAAAATCAATCACGTACCACTTTTTGAACAGGAGACAGAACGGTCGAAAAAACCTGTGGTGCATCAGGTCAATGATGCTGAATTTTCCAGAATATTGATTTCAGACGATGATGCCGGCAATCTCGAACTCCTTGAAAAAGCCCTGGAGGATGAATATTCGATTACGAAAGCACTCAGTGGCAAAGAGGCCTTGAAGCTCATTCAAACAAGCCGTTTCGATCTTGTCATCAGTGATGTGATGATGCCGGAGATGTCCGGTTATGAACTGACCGCCGCCATTCGTAAAGAATATGATCTGATTCAGCTGCCCGTGCTTCTCTTGACAGCACGATATCACCCGGCGGACATCGCTGCAGGTTTTCAGGCAGGAGCGAATGACTATGTCAGTAAACCTTTTGAGCTTGCGGAGTTCAAAGCAAGAGTTGCGACTTTGACACAATTAAAGCAGTCTGTTTACAAACAGATTGAAACCGAAGCTGCCTGGCTCCAGTCGCAAATCCGGCCGCATTTTCTATATAATACGTTAAACACCATTGCATCTCTCGGCCATTATGATACCGACAAAATGGTAGATCTGCTTTATGAATTCGGTGATTATTTGAAAAACAGTTTCCGTTCACCGTCAAAAGATGGTTTCATCACGCTTGAAGAAGAAATGAACCTCATTCGCCCTTATCTGTATATTCAAAAGACGCGCTTTGCTGACCAGTTAGCGACTGAGATCGACATAAAAAATGAGGCAGACATTCTCGTCCCGCCCTTGGCCGTTCAGACCCTTGTCGAGAATGCTGTCAATCACGGTGCGTTGAAGAACCGGGGAAATGGAACGGTGCTGCTCTATGCCAGCTCCCATAAAACGCACGCCGAAATCGTGATTTCCGATAACGGGCCCGGTAGAGCTGACGATTTACTAAAACGGCTTGAAGAAACTTCTGCTTCTGGAATTGGCCTGAAAAATACCCAAGACCGAATCAAAGCCTTAAACGGCGAAGGCCTGCTCATCACCGACAACCCAGGGGGCGGTATTCGAATCACCATAACCTTGCCAAAAAGAAATCTTCGTTAATGCAACGAAAGCTTCATTCCCGTAGTAAACGTTAACATTCAAATGAAATACAAAAAACGTATCGCCAAAAGACGCTCTCCATACGTCTTTTCCGGCGATACGGTAATGTCTTTGGACCGATCAGTTCTCCGTCCTTTTTTTCCATTCTTCATACCATGATAAAACCGCAGGGTCCGGTAATGCATCGAGTTCATGATGCATAACCGTTTGCAATTGCTTGAACTGTTCATGAACCTGATCAGGTCGTCGCAGCTTGGCAAGTACCTGCATCTGCAGTAAATACACGTCTTCGTCCAATGGGTTGCGATAGAGCACTTTTGTATACCAGCGTAATGCCCGGTCCCATTGATGATTTTGTTCAAAATGCATTGCCAGTGCCATTGCTTTTTCGCGCCAGATCAACTGATGATTGACCCGCTCTTCTTCCGGCCATACAAGATCACTATATGCCAAATAGTCACCGTCGTATTGTTCAAGCTTTGTTTCAATCGTTTTTGAGCTCCCATTGGCTATGTATTCTTCAGTTTCCAGTAGCACCTTCTTCCATTCGAAGATATCTACGTTCGTCTTTTCAACCTTCAGTCTGTAGCCTTCATCCACGTTGATCAGCTGCAAGTGCTCATGAAAGGGAGAGAGGGTTTTGCGGATATGATACACAGCCGTATACAGTTGTGAATAAGCTTTTTGCACACTCACACCACTCCAGATCATTTCAACGATTTCCGCTTTCGATACGGTTTTGTTCTGATGATGCAGAAGATACAAAAACAGTTCCCTCGCTTTTGCAGTCCGCCAATTCAGTTCATGCTCATTGTTGTTCTCATCCGTGATTTTTATGGCATGCTGTATACTGATCTCTATCGTTGTTCCCGATATATTTAATGAAACTTCCTTTCGTTTGTTTCGGACGAGACGCTCGATTGTTTTTTTTAGACGATCAAAACGGACCGGTTTCACCAGATAATCCATTGCTTCAAGTTCAAATGCTTCAATGGCATACTCCCGGTGCGCTGTTACAAACACAATATCCGTGGCTGGGCTGGTTTCCGTCAACTGATCTGCCATAACCAGACCGTTCATACCAGGCATTTCTATATCGAGAAATACTACATCATAATGATCCTGTGCGATTTTTTCCAAAGCGGTTACCGGATCCTGGGTACGTTCAATAGTCGTTACCTCGTCCGTCCTCATGAGCAGATTTTCGATATAATCAAGCGCCAGAACTTCATCATCAACTGTCATTACACGCATGGCCGATCACCCTCGTATATTAGATTTAATCCCTGAATCATACATCTCTTTATTTACCATGACAACTGTTTAAAAACCTTACCATTCAAAAAAGAACTTCAATGAAATTGTCACAACCGTATAAGCAAACACACCGATCGCAAACGTCGGAAAATGGATCTCCCGTTCATGGGGCAGTTCATTTTTAAAGACGTTGAAAATCATCGCACCGGAAATAATCGCAAAAATGATCGCTTTCATCAACGAATCGAGCTCTATCGTCAATGCGAAAACCCAGCCGGCAACGATACCGCCTGCCATGATATATCGCCCGTTATGTGTATACTCCACCGGGAATTCACGGTACATGTCGTGGGCAACTGCAATGATATGCAGACCGATGGCGAAACTGTAAAAGACCGCCTGCACTCCGGCAATATCAGCAGACAAAACCGTAAAGGAGATCATGGCATTGTAGATTGTATAAAAGGCCACCGCGGTATAAAAGGAGGAGCGTCTGCTGACATCATGACGGCGAACGATCACCTGGATGAGCAGAAAGCTGACAACACCGATTAAGCCGATGATATAAATTTCCGATTCCATCGTAAGTGCCCGGTATTTATCATCAATTGCCGCCTGTTCCTGGTGAAGTGTCGGCAACAGGTAAACGAATACATAGGAAACCGCAAGTCCACCGGAGAAAGAAAACCACAGCAACCGCTTGATCCGTTCTGTCGGAAGTAATTTATTCGCAAACAAGTGTAATAGGATAAATACGATACCGATAAAAAAAGAAACCATATTCATGTCTTCATCCCCAGTCTTCTTCCCTGCTCCTTCTGTCATTTTACACCATCCGGCACTCGAATTGAAATCGACAATATTCCGACAGAATATTCTGAATCAACCTTTGTCATGCTATAATAAAGAAACAACGATACGAACGGTGACTTTATTGCCAAAACGTTGAGGATGCCGCTGCCTGTTCATTGCACAGAACCTGATAACACTTTTTCATAAGGGTGGTGTTCCACGTGATCGAGCAGAATATCAGTAAGCAGGTATGGGAGCGCTTTCTTAAAGAGGGAACTGTCGACGAAACGAGGCTCAGGCGTCGCATTGTCGAGTCCTGGTCATTTTGCCGTGAGGCAGGCGTTGATCCTTATAATGGAAAGGGTTCGACCCTTCTCAGTCTGGAAGAATTGAACGAAAAGAAAAAACAAAACCATGAACTGCTGGACATGTCTTTACCTTTCTTGCAAAACCTCCAATACCTTTTCAAGGGGACAAGATCCATTTTGCTCTTAATTGATCCGGAAGGGTATGTTTTAAAGGTGATGGGTGAAGAAGAAACACTCAGACATGCTATGGAAATCAACTTTGTCGAAGGAATCCGCTGGACCGAAGAGCAGGTAGGGACCAATGCCATCGGGACGACGCTTCGCACCAAAGAGCCGATCACTGTTTACGGTCCGGAACACTTTGCTGTTGCCTCGCAGAATTGGGTCTGTTCTGCTGCACCGATAAGAAAGGATGATGGTTCGCTTCTCGGTGTGCTCAATGTGTCAAGCCGGGTGGGAACATGTAAACATGAACACACACTCGGTGCTGTAGCCGCTTCAGCCTATGCTATAGAATACGAATGGCAAAAGCGCCAGAAAGAAGATGAACTTGAACTGATTTCAAAAGCACTGATGCAAGACGATGCTTTTGAATCCTATGTCCTCACCTGCGCTGATGGGCGGGTGATTTACATCCACGCCTCATTGTACGACTTGACTGATTACCGGGATCAGACCATTCAACTCGATACACTGCTCGCTGAAACCGGCCATACCATCACCATGAAAATTCCCGTCTTCTCCGAGAGAGAGGGCCGGCAAATCGGTCACCAGGTTTTTCTTCGAAAACATGTCATTGAGAAGTTTAACAGGCAGATAAAAAAAGTGCGCTTTCAATTTCCCGGAGTCACAGGTGTGAGTGAAGTCTTTGCTCAAGTTCTGGACCAGGCTGCATGCCTCGCAGACGCTGACGTACCCGTGCACTTATCCGGGGAAACCGGAACCGGTAAAGACATGATTGCACGAGCACTCCACGACAACAGTAAAAGGGCCGAAAAACCGTTTGTCGAACTGAACTGCGGTGCAATTCCTGAAAGCCTGATTGCAAGTGAACTTTTCGG
This sequence comes from Salisediminibacterium beveridgei, assembly GCF_001721685.1. GTDB lineage: Bacteria > Bacillota > Bacilli > Bacillales > Salisediminibacteriaceae > Salisediminibacterium > Salisediminibacterium beveridgei. Next base: position 2,930,235 of record NZ_CP012502.1, read on the forward strand.
CTACGCCCCAGGGGCATTTACAGGTGCCAGAAAAACCGGCTACATCGGAAAATTCGTTGAGGCAGATCAAGGCACACTGTTTCTCGATGAAGTCGGCGAACTCTCCCCTGCCATGCAGGTTGCACTTTTGAAAGTGCTGGATGAACAGCGCTTTATGCCTGTCGGGACAAATGAAGTCAGAAGTTGCGACGTCAGGATTATCACTGCGACGAACCGGGATTTGGTCACACTGGTCCGGGAAGGGTCATTCCGGGAAGATTTGTTTTACCGTCTCTATGCCTTCCCACTTCATCTTCCTGCATTACGGGACCGCCAGGAGGATATCCCGGCCTTCATTCAATGGTACAAACGCCGTCACGAATGGCATGTGCATTGGCCGAAACCTGTCATGGATGAATGGATGGCATACACCTGGCCAGGTAACATCCGCCAGCTGATTCTCTCATTGGACAGGTTAAGGATTTATTATCCTGACTCACTTCCTGATCCTTCAACCATCCGTCAGGTCATCGGTTCGCCGGACCATGAGGGAATCCGGACACCAGCCCCTGTTCAAACGAACATGAACAACCCTGAATACCTGATCAATGAAAAAAATGATGCAGAAAATCAGCTATCCTATGCAGAACAGATTGAAAAAGAAACACTCCTCCACGCATTGAAGGAAGCACACGGTAACCGGGGAAAAGCGATGTCGTTAACCGGTATGCCCCGCAGCACGTTCTATCGGAAACTCAACAAATACAGCCTGATCTGAAAAGACTGTTAAAAATCATTCTCAAAAAGAGATAAATCGGGACAAAATGGGACACTTTATCATTTTGTCCCGATTGTTTATGCACTCACATACCCCTCCCGGTTCGAAGCAGCCTGTAACCCCATATTCGAAAGGATAAAAATTATTTTTTGTAAGCGCTTACTATTGGCATGGATATTGCATACTTTTTAATGTGAACAACTCTTTTAGGAGGTGGTCTGCCCTTTGTGAGGTTTCCTGGCGATCAGTTATTGTTCTATTACGTGTCTGACAGATTCACTTACGAAAAAAGGAGGCAGAACGAATGAAAATTTCTGAGAAAGAAGTCACCGGAATCACGACGGAAAAGGCGCGCTGGATGTATCAGAAAATGCAGGAAATCCGTATGTTTGAGGACCGGGTTCACGATCTGTTCGGAGAAGGAAAATTGCCTGGATTCGTTCACTTGTATGCAGGAGAAGAAGCAGTTGCTGTTGGCGTATGCGCCCACTTCGATAACAAAGACACCATCACCAGTACCCACCGGGGTCATGGCCACTGTATTGCGAAAGGCTGTGAGCTTGACGGAATGATGGCAGAACTTTACGGAAAATCCACCGGGCTGTGTAACGGTAAAGGCGGTTCCATGCATATTGCCGATGTGGAAAAAGGCATGCTCGGAGCCAATGGCATTGTCGGCGGCGGATTTCCGCTGGCTACAGGTGCTGCATTAACCGCAAAACTGAAAAAGACCGGCGGTGTCTCTGCCTGCTTCTTTGGTGATGGTGCCGGCAACCATGGAACATTCCATGAAGGCATTAACCTTTCAGCCATCTGGGATCTTCCGGTACTTTTCGTCGCTGAGAACAATGGGTATGCAGAAGCCACTCCGTTTGAGTATGCGTCTTCTTGCGACAACATTGCCGATCGGGCACAAGGCTATAATATCCCAGGTGAAATCGTCGACGGGAAAGACGTGGTCGCTGTCTATGAAGCAGCTCAGCGCGCCGTTGACCGGGCGCGTAACGGGGAAGGCCCAAGCCTGATTGAATGCAAAACCTACCGGAACTACGGACACTTCGAAGGCGATGCACAGAAATATAAAACCGCTGAAGATAAAGAGCGGCACTTGGGTGAAGACGATGCGATTGTCCGTTTTCGCAGCTACATTTTAGAAAACAGCCTGATGACCGAGGATGAGCTGAACCAAATTGATCAGGATGTGGAAAAAGCTGTGACTCATGCAGTGAGTTTCGCTGAGGAAAGTCCGGATCCGACAATTGAAGATCTGACTACTGACGTTTACGTGAACTACCAGTCTGAATAAAGGAGGAACGAACACATGACAAGACAAATAACTTTTTCCGAAGCGATTCGTGAAGCCATGCAATTGGCGATGCGTAAGGATGAGAATGTCATTTTGATGGGTGAAGACGTAGCCGGTGGTGCTGAAGTGGATCATCTCCAGGACAGTGAAGCCTGGGGCGGAGTCATGGGTGTCACCATGGGGCTCGCCACTGAATTTGGCCGTGACAGGGTACTCGATACGCCGATTGCCGAAGCAGGTTACATGGGCGCTGCGGTCACTTGTGCCGCGACGGGTATGCGTCCGGTTGCAGAGCTGATGTTTAACGACTTCATCGGCAGCTGCCTGGATGAAGTCATGAATCAGGGCGCCAAGCTCCGGTATATGTTCGGCGGGAAAGCGAAAGTACCCCTTGTGGTTCGTACCATGCACGGGGCTGGTTTCCGGGCTGCCGCCCAGCACTCCCAGAGTCTTTACGGTATGTTTACTGCCATTCCTGGGATCAAGGTCGTCGTACCTTCCAACCCATATGACGCAAAAGGTCTTCTCCTTGCCGCCATCGAGGACGATGATCCGGTCATCTTCTTTGAAGATAAGACGCTTTATAACATGAAAGGTGAAGTCCCTGAAGGTTACTACACCGTCCCTCTAGGAAAAGGTGAGGTGAAGCGTGAAGGAACGGATCTCACGATTGTCGGCATTGGTAAGCAAGTGAATACCGCTCTCGATGCAGCCGCCCAGCTTTCAGAAAAGGGATTGAACGTGGAAGTGGTAGATCCAAGGAGCATGTCCCCACTCGATGAACAGATCATTCTGGATTCCGTGATGAAAACGAACCGGCTGATCATTGTCGACGAAGCCAATCCGCGTTGCAACATGGCGACAGACATCGCCGCGATGGTCGCAGACAAAGGATTTGATTTCCTCGATGCGCCGATCAAGCGGATCACTGCTCCGCATTGTCCGGTACCGTTCTCACCGGTACTTGAAGATATGTATTTACCTTCCGCAGATAAAATCATTACCGCCGTCAATGACATGATCGCAGACGACACCACCATGACCGTCTGAATGCCAACGCAGGGTGTGTGTCATGACCACACCCTGTTTTCATGACCAAATCCGCCAATTGAAGACAGGAAGGAGCGTTCAGCATATGGCCAAACAACTTGTCATGCCGAAGATGGGCATGAGTATGGAAGAGGGAACCATCGTTCTCTGGCATAAAAAAGAGGGCGATCCCGTCAAAAAAGGTGAACCCGTTGTATCCATCAGCTCCGAAAAAATTGAAAATGACGTGGAATCTCCGCAGGACGGGTTATTGTTGAAAATCGCTGCGGTAGTGGATGAAACCATCAAAGTCGGTGAAGTCATCGGCGTTGTCGGTCAGGAAGGTGAATCTGCGGATACAGGCGGTCAAAAGCCTGCCAAACAAGAAGAACCTGCCGCTCAAGCCAAGCCCGAACCGGCGAGAGAACAACAGGCTGCTTCGATGAAACAACAGGCTGCTTCAACTGCTGACGAACCGCGCAAACGCATATCACCAGCAGCGAAAAAACTCGCCAAAGAACAAGGCGTTGATCTGAACGATGTCACGGGAACCGGTCCGAAAGGGCGTGTGACCCGGGAGGATATTCTGAAAGCGGCACAAGAAGACACCTCGGATAAGCCGGCAACTGAACAAGTTGCTGCCGGAGAACCTGAAACAGCTCAGGCACCTGCTGAAGCGTTTGAATCAAAACCTTACAGCAACATCCGTAAAGTCATCGGTGAACGGATGAATGACAGCCTTCACCAGTCAGCGCAACTCACGATGATGCGTTATGCCGATGTAACAAGACTGATGGCGTTTCGAAAAGAGACGAACGAATCACTCGCAACCGTCCACGGAGACCGCAAACTCACCGTGACGGATCTCGTCGCCCGGGCCACCGTCCTCGCCTTGAGGAAGCATCCATTTATGAACAGCGCGCTTGTGGACAATACCATCTACGAATACAAACAGGTCCATCTCGGCATTGCCGCATCCATGGAACGCGGTCTCATGGTCCCGGTTGTTAAGGACGCTCACCAGATGAGCACGCTGGCGTTATCGGGTGCGATACGAACGCTTGGTCAAAAAACCAGAGACAATGAACTCGCTCAGGATGAAATGAAAGGTTCCACCTTTACGATTACCAATCTCGGCGCTTCCGGTATTGGTTTCTTTACGCCGATCCTGAACCCGCCCGAAACCGGCATTCTCGGCGTTGGTGCAGGAGAAAAGACCCTCGTCATGAAAGACGGCCAGCCAATAGAAGCGATTCGTCTGCCATTAAGCCTGACCTTCGACCACCGCGTTGTGGATGGTGATCCTGCCAGTCAGTTCCTCGCCACTCTTGTCACACTGCTTGAAGAACCGCATGCCCTGATGACGCTGGACCAGTGGTAAACCATAAAATAATAGCTAGACAAAAGGAGCGATCTCATCATGAAAGCAGCCGTTTGGTATAAAGCAAAAGATCTCAGAGTCGAACAAGTGGACACACCGACGATCAAACAAGAGCATGAGGTAAAAGTAAAAGTCAGCTGTTGCGGCATTTGCGGAAGTGACCTCCACGAATATGCGGCAGGGCCGATCTTTATTCCTGTGAACGACCCCCACCCGATCAGTGGCGACAAAGCCCCGATCATCATGGGGCATGAGTTTGCAGGAGAAGTGGTGGAAGTCGGCTCCAAAGTAAGCCGGGTCAAGGTCGGCGATCATGTCGCCATCGAACCGATTTTGGCTCCATCCAAAGATGGTGCTTATGTCGATGAGAAGTACAACCTCTCCCCATTCCTTGGCTTTCACGGTCTCTCAGGCGGCGGTGGCGGTTTCAGTGAATACACGGTCCTCGGTGAACATATGGTGCACCCTGTTCCGGAAGGATTATCCGCAGAACAAGGGGCACTGGTCGAGCCAGCGGCTGTTGCATTGCATGCCGTCCGCCAAAGCAGTTTGAAAGCCGGTGATACTGCTGCCGTTTTCGGCGCAGGGCCGATTGGACTGATGGTGATCGATGCCTTGAAAGCAGCCGGCGCCTCGACTATTTATGCGGTCGAAGTATCCGCGGCGCGCCTGAAAAAAGCAGAAGAACTTGGCGCGATTGTGATCAATCCGAAAGAAACAGATCCCGTGGCAAAAATCCATGAACTGTCAGGCGGCGGGGTTGATTTCTCCTTCGAAGTCACCGGCATTCCTGCCGTTCTGAAGCAATGTCTGCACAGCACCCATACCGGCGGTGAAATGATCATCGTCAGCATTTGGGAAGAGGAAGCATCTTTCCAGCCAAATGACCTGGTTATTGCCGAACGGACGATGAAAGGGATCATCGCCTACCGGAACATTTATCCGCAGGTGATGGAACTGATGAAACAGGGTTATTTCTCCGGGGATCAGATGATCACATCGCGTATTGGCCTTGATGATGTTGTCGACAAAGGCTTTGAGAAGCTTTTAAACGATAAAAGCCAGGTAAAGATCATCGTGACACCATAAGCTTTCATCACAAAAGAGCTCCGTTGCATATCATACTGCAATGGGGCCCTTTTCTGTTCACATCCCGAGTTCTTTTTTCCGATTCTGTATGGATTGATCCAGATCAACCATCGGCTCAGCATACTTTACATGCATGTTGAGTTTGGCCGGGTCATAGACCACGTGACCTGGCAGCTCTTTGGGCAGATGAAGCCAATAGCGTGCGTAATCCCCGGAAGGGTCATAGCGTTTCCCCTGTCCGATCACGTTAAATGCCCTCAACTCCCGGAGGTCAGTTCCCACTCCGGCCTGATAGGCCCAGTTGCCATAGTTACTCGCCGGATCAAAGTCGATCAGCATCGCTTCAAAGTATGCCGCTCCCCAAAGCCAATCGATTCCTAAGTTCTTCGTCAAAAAGCTTGCAGCGTTCTGCCTGGCCCGGTTGCTCATGAAACCCGTCTGATTGAGTTCAGCCATCGCGGCATCGACCAACGGATACCCGGTGTTTCCCTGCCTCCACTTTTGAAAGGCTTCCTGATCCTGATGCCAAGGGAGACTGTCGTTCAACAAGCCTTGTCTTACAAACAGGCGCTCGTCCGTTGCCCGCATGAGCCACTGGAAATAATCACGCCACAGCAGCTCAAAAAAAAGCCAGTAACTGGAGAGATTTCTGCCATGTTCGGCCTCCACCTTCATCAGCGCCTGATAGACCCGTCTTGGTGAAAGGGCTCCGCGACTGAGCCAGAATGATAATTTAGAACTGTCTTCAAAATCGAAAAGACCATCCCGGGTTTCTTTATAGGTATACACCCCGCCATTTTGACTGACATAGCTGTCGAGCCGATCCAAGCCAGCACGTTCCCCGCCTTGCACAATGCCTTTCTTCCCGTCCAGCCAGCTTTTCATAAAGTCCGGCAAGCTGAAAGTGACCCCTTCTGCTTGTTGATACATCAGAGACACTCTACTTTCCATCTCAGTAAACAGCCCCTGATCTTCTATAGAAAATGCTGAATGCTTTTTCGGAATGCCCAGATATTTCTCCAGTTTCCCCCGGAATGTCGAAAAGGACATCGGGAAATCGCCCAGCTTCACAGGCAGATCTTTTTGTTTGATGAGTGTATGCCCTTCAAAGATGGACCATTTTATTTCCGGATGGCGGTTCATGAGCTGTTCCAGTTCCCTCCTCTCCCATACGCTGGGATGATCCTGTACAAGAACCTCTTCCACACCGTATTCACGAATCGCAAAGGAAACTTCATCCACCACGTCACCAGATCTGATCGTGAACGATATGCCGAGTCTTTGAAGTGCCTTTCCGAGTTCAATGAGACTCTCAGCGAGAAACCTTCGCCGGTTTTGGCCCATTCGATAAACGCCAGGCAAGACCTCCTCATCCTGACGCTCATCATGGATGTAGAGTCCGACAATCCCTGCTTCTTTTTCCATCGCACGGATGAGCGGCCCATGATCGTGAGTCCGTAAATCCTGCCTGTACCAGATCAATTGCATCACTTCTCACTCCCTCGGTGTTGCACTTTTTTCTCCATGTTTGAGTATGCCCCTGATCATCACCGCTTAATCCTGAAAATCAGAGAGCATATTGTTCGATGATGAGCAGGCGATCTGATACAATCCGATACACGAACTGATTCTAAGGAGGCATCGAGCTATGAAAGGTACTGAACGCTTATCAGTTGAAGACATTGACCGCATCGTTGAAATGGCTTGGGAAGACCGGACCCCCTTTGATCTCATCGAATTGCAATTTGGCCTGAAAGAAAAAGAGGTCATTAAACTGATGCGAAAAGAAATGAAATCCTCATCCTTTCGCATGTGGCGAAAGCGAGTGAATGAACGATCCACAAAACACAAAGCACTGCGCTCAAAGGAAGTCAAACGCTTCCGGTCTCCGTTACAGAAAACTCTTACTTATTGATACAACAGAAAAAGTTGTCACGGCTCGTCCGCAAAAAGTCGTCGAAAATAAATTATGTTCACCACTGAGCATTAGACTTGCACATCATTAAGCGATGTTTTACACTATGGACATAGTATTAATTGTGATGCGCATCACAAACAAAATGTCAGTGTGGCGTTTTATTTTTGAGCAGTTAAGTGAATCTTTTCACAACATAAAGGAGGACATCAACATGAAAATCGCAGTCATTGGAAGTACACACGCAGGAACAGCCGCCGTCCGGAATATGGCCCACCTCTATCCGGAAGCTGAGATCCACGTGTATGAACGAAACGATAATGTATCCTTTCTCTCTTGCGGCCTCGCCCTGTATGTCGGCGGTGTCGTGAAGGATGCGCAGGAACTGTTCTATTCTTCACCCGAGGAACTGACAGCCATGGGGATCCACGTTCATATGGAACATGACGTTTCCTCGATTGACACCGATAACCAGACCATTGATGTCGTGGATTTGAACAGTGGCCAAAAACGGACGGATGCATACGACCGCCTCGTTATGGCGACAGGCTCAGCCCCTGTTGTCCCGCCAATTCCGGGTGTTCATCTTGAAAATGTACTCCTCGCCAAAAATTATAATCAGGCGAACCGGATCATTGAGCAATCCAAAAAAGCCGATCGCATCACAGTCGTCGGCGGCGGCTATATAGGCGTTGAACTTGTCGAAGCTTTTCAGGAAGCGGGCAAAAAAGTGACGCTGATTGATGGCGAAAACCGCATCCTTAATAAATATCTCGATAAAGAGTTTACTGATGTCGTCGAAGAGGATTTTGAGGCAAAAGGCATCGACCTCCGCCTCGGTGAATCGGTCACCCGTTTTGAAGGCGACGGAACCATTCAGGCCGTTCACACACAAAACGGGCGCGTCGAAACGGATCTGGTCATACTCTGTGTCGGATTCCGCCCGAATACCGATCTTCTTGCCGGACAGGTGGATATGCTGTCAAACGGCGCGATCACTGTGAATGATTATATGCAGACGAGTCACCCAAACATCTTCGCTGCAGGTGATTGCTGTGCGGTCCGTTACAATCCGACAGGGGAATACACCTACATTCCACTTGCCACAAACGCCGTACGCATGGGAACACTGGTTGCACGAAACATCATGGCACCACAGTCCCGTCACATCGGAACACAGGGGACATCTGGTCTACACATTTTCGGATTGAATATGGCCTCCACAGGCTTAACAGAAACGACAGCAAACATGTTGGGTGCAAATGTGAAAAGCGTCACGATTCATGAAAATCACCGTCCCGAATTTATGCCGACATCTGAAAATGTTCATTTGAAAGTTACCTTCGATCCCGATTCCCGGCGGATCTTAGGTGCTCAAGTCTTATCGAAAGCCGATGTGACACAGTCCATTAATACGTTCAGCCTCGCCGTTCAAACGGGGATGACGATTGATGACCTGGCTTTTGTCGACTTTTTCTTCCAGCCTCATTTTAATCAGCCATGGAATTTCATGAACAAAGCTGGACTTGCAGCTTTTGAATCCCGTGAGCACGCAACCGTATAAGCATTGACGACAACGCCTGACGATTCAGTTCAGGCGTTTTTCCGTGGATAATCCTGATCACAGGTCTTTTTTGAACACAAAGCTTGCCCGCTCATAATCCATATGTTCCACGTAGAAACGGTGCGACTGCGTCCGCTGCAGGCCTGATGACAAAGCAATTTTTTCATAACCGTTGTCCGAAGCCCATTCCTGCACAAACTGCAAGAGAATTTCACCATACCCTTTGGAGCGTTCCTGCTGATCGGTCACAAGATCACAGATCCAGATCGAACGCCCGTCATATAAGTTCGTCATCGGGATGAAGCCCGTGACCGCTAAGAGATAATCATCCACAATCAATCCAAACATCCGGTAGCCGTTCACTTCAATCGCTTCATTTACAAGTTCAAGATATGTTCCCTCATCCAGATGCGTTCGCAGCTGTCTCATCACAGGAAAGGCCGCTCTGAATTCATCTGCTTCGGTCAATTCAATAACGCTGATTTCACTCACTTCACTTCCCCCCTTTTGATCACGCAGAGCCTTGATTAGTGATCTGCTCCTGAAACTATTCTATCATTTCTCACAAAAAAACAGAGCCCTGACTCAATAAAGAAAACGCCCCGGAATTGGCGTCAATTGTCCGGGACGTTTCTGTCTTGTCTTGGTTATGCTTTTTTCCAAGTAGCGTCAATCGGAATCCCTGCTGCTACGAAAGTGGTAAACACGGGACAACGTTCGTCCGTTATTTTCTTCAATTCCTCAATGCGCTCCTCGGATTCTGACGTTTGCACCGTCGCTTCAATCCCGACTTGCTGGAAATAAGACTGGACGTCTTTATCACCCATCAGGCCACGGGGATCGAGTTCGCCAGTTACGCGAAAGTCGATCCCCTGCAAATCAAAACCGATTTCCTTAGCAACCATATTGGCAATGACGTTTTCACAGCCTGCAAGAGATGCCAGCATATTCGCCAGTGGATCCGGCCCGGTGTCTTCACCACCCATATTTTCCGGTTCATCGATGATGACCGTGTGTTGTTTTGTCGTAAGTGTTGATTTCATCCCTTTTGCTGATCCGGTTACTTCAAATTCCATTTTCTGTGCCACAAAACATTCCTCCTTATTGATGTTGTTCACGTTCTTCCGACGATTCACACGTCTTTTTTTATGACGGATTCTCACCCGAAGGACATTCCGTTTCTGTGGAGAACACCTGCATGATCTCTTCGTATTCCGTCAACACAAAATTCCCCATCACCACAGCAGGGGCTCTCACTTCTCCTGCATAAGCTTTGATTTCCTGGACGAATTTCTGATCACTGAAGAGATCGGCTTCGACATATGATATCTTGCACTTGTCAAAATGTTTTCGGACAGAAGCACATTTTGAACAGCCCGGGATCGTATACAGGGTTATCCTTTCCATGAGAGGCCTCCTTTTGTTTTGTTCTGGCTGTTTGAGTTGATAGGTTCATTCTAAAGGACGCACATCATTATTTCTGTAATCTGTCATACATGCCTGCTGATCATGCTATAGTAAACTTAGATCGAAACCAAACATGGAGGTGGGCATCGTGGATAAATTAATGCTGCTCTCAGAGATCAATCTCTTCAATGAACTTCCGATGGATGAATTGAAACTGATTGATGAGTTGAGTGAAATGCGTCCTGTCAAAAAAGGCACTGTCATCCTGTCTCCGGATCAGCCCATTGAAGCGCTTTTTCTGTTAAAAAGAGGTCAGGTCCGTTTATATCATATGAATGCACAAGGCAAACAGTTAACGATGGACATCCTCGTCGACGGAAATATCTTTGGCGAGACGTCTTCATTATCATTAACAGATAATGAAATCTACGCGGAAGCGATGACGGATACGTATCTCTGTATTATTGGAAAATCTGAATTCGAAGGTCTCATCGAGCAAAATCCCAAGATCGCTGTGAAATTTATCAATATTCTGTCTGGCAGATTGAAAGAGGTTTACAGCTTATCTGAAAAAATCGCCTACAGTGATGTGAAATACCGTTTATTATACCTGCTCCTGAAACTCAGTGAACGAACAGGTACCCGAAAAGGAGAATGGCAATCCATCAACATGAAACTTACCCACCAGGACATGGCCAATATGATCGGTGCCACCCGGGAAACCACATCCGCCATCCTGAGCCAGCTGAAACAGGATGGTTTAATCAAAAAACAGCTGCGCATGCACATTCAGGCAGATGAAGTCAAAGAAATGCTCGAACTTTCCTGATGACGCTTATTAAAAACTGAATATTCAGTTTTTTGTACCCGGCATTACATCTTTTCATCATGGATCATCGTATGCTTGATGTATCCTAATCGAAAGGCGTGATGCAAAATGAAAAACAATCTGATTTATGGTGTCATTGCAGGACTTACGGGCGGACTTATTTTTGGTATTCTGATGCAGATGATGGGCATGATTGAAATGATCGCCATGATGGCAGGAAGCAGCAGTCTTTTCGTCGGTTGGCTCATTCACATGATCATCAGCATCGTCTTCGGGGTTTCCTTCACGGTTTTGGCTCCTAAATTCAATAACCTGCCGCTGTTTACGATTCTCTTCGGAGTTGTGATTTGGGTGATCGGTCCGCTGGTCATCATGCCGATGATGCTCGGAATGGGTACGATGCTGATGAACGCATTTGCGATGGATCAGCTGATGAGTTTAGGCACTCACCTGTTCTTCGCCGTCATAGTCGCTGTCGTCTATAAGCTGCTCACCTCTAAAGCCGGGTTCACCAACACAATCCCCGCAACGAAGTAAGTGGAAGATCGGGATCTTAAAAAATAGGTTCTAAGTCAATTGTTTGGGTAGTGGCATTTTGCCGCTGCCCCTTTATCCTACTTGAAAATGTTCATTTTTGAATTGATGATGCAGTAATACCCGGAATCGGAAACGATCGTATCGTCTGAATCCGAATGCATTTCGTTTGATCACTTTCGTCTGATTGTTTAACCCTTCGATCGGACCGTTTGTATAACCATAGGCAAAGCTGTTCAGGATGGCCACTTCCCAATTTCGGAATGTTTTCGGGACGTCTTGAAACTCTTGCATCTCCGATGCCTCCACGCATTGATAGAACAGATGAAGTTCTTCTTTTACGCTTCGCACATCATGTTGCCCAGCCTGTTTCGCCGTTTCAAACCAATCGCGATAAGCTTCTTTCACTTCATAGGCTTCACGAAGCTCTTCTGACAAAGACAGATAGCGTTGAAGATACCAGTGTTGTTTCTCCGTTAAGTCTTGCGCGTGTTTATGAAAAACATGCTTCATCCGTTTACACTTTTTCCGATCATATTCGTGGAATTCCTTCTGTACACGGCGCCGAATCCGGTCCAGCGCCCAATAGATATAACGGCAGAAATGAAACCGGTCGGCGACAATAACAGGTTTGCCCAATGCCTGGTCTACCGCTGATTTAAAGGAATGGCTCATGTCCATAACCACGATCCGGACTTGACTGCCTTTCTGTTGTAAATAACGTTTGACGGTTTGGACCGCACGGTCCGGCAAAATATCCAATGGTTTTCCTGTCAAACCATCTGCAATCATGACTTGATATTTCCCTTTTTCGGTGTCTCCCTTATACTCATCGATGGCAATGACCGAAGGGAGCTCCTTCACCTCCGACAACATAGGGGCAGCGATCTGATCGAACCTTCTCATCACGGTGGTCGGAGACGTATGAAACTGTCTGGCCGTGTCCGTGAAATTCTTTCCCTGGATCACACGGAGTCCCAACGCCTGATTCCATTCCAAAGTGTGTCGTTGGTAACGCTCCACCAGTTTAATCTGTTCAGAAAATCGCTTGCCGCATCGGCACACGTAACGTCTTCGACGATAGAACAAGACCGTAGGTCGTTCCCACATTTTCAGGTGTTGCACCTTCTGGATCCGGTAATCATGGACTTTACTCGTCCATTCAGAACAACATGGGCACCTGTGCGGCTCACGTTCCATCTCGATATGAATGTGTACTTCCCCATCAACAATGGCTGTTTTCGTGACGATCGCTTCTTCTAACCCCGGAAAATTCATGTTAAAATCAGTAGTATGCACGCAGATCCTCTCCTTCACTTTGTTTCTCGTCAATTCAAGTGTAAAGGATAGAGGAGCCTGCGTGTTTTTTATCCCCAAATTTGTGGCCATGTCACAAACTGTCTTTGAACAAATCAGCTTGTTTTTCATGAGTGACAGGCGGCGACGCCAGAGGGATCAGTGCAGTCTGAAGATCCATTCTGACGATGCAAAGCTGAGACAGAATTAGCTGAAGACAAGCCCCTTGGCAAGCGTCCGCCGTGAGCGTTTGAAAAACACCTCGAAGAGAGAACCGCAATTGTTTCTAAACCCCAGCATATATTTTAGAGCCAAAAAATAAGCCGAGGCGCATGTTGCCCTCGGCTTATTCCTATGGTGTTCTATCAGAGATGTTCTTGCAAAAATGCCTTCACTTCTTCAGGGGTTTTCGCCTGAGCGCTGTGGAGATGGGCGGTTTTTTCGCCATTTCGAAACAGCAGAATACTCGGAAGGCCCATCACATCATACTTTTCAGCCTGCTCTGCCAACGCATCACTGTCGACTTCATACAACTTTAAATCGCTATGGTCCTTTAACACATCATCCATAAAGAAATCCATCCGCTTGCAGTCCGGGCACCAGTCTGCTTCAAATTTTACAGCTACCGTATCCGTTGTATCGATCAATGATGTGAAGACCTCAGTCGATGTAATTCGATTCTTCATTTCATAAACCTCCTTCATGTGATTCCTGTCATTGTATAATAACAGTTTCTGCGGAATCTGTATGCCCCCATACTAAATCAAATCAGATCAGGATATTAAGTCAGAAAATCACAATATGTAATTTCCCTTTCCGCATTTCAGGAAGTCAAGATTCGTCATAACCGTTTTGCGCATGGGACGCTTCAGTCCTTCTGAATCATGTCCTGTAAAAGACGTTTTAAACGATCGGATTCAGGCTAATATATAATAATGTAGACTGATTATGAGAATTGGAGATGATCAAAATTGGCACATGCTAAAACAGAAGAAATCCTGAACAGACATGTATCAAACTGGAATGTATTATTCGTTAAATTACACAATTATCACTGGTATGTCGGCAGTACACAGTTCTTCACACTGCATCAGAAATTCGAAGAACTCTATAACGAGGCTGCGCTGCACATTGATGAACTGGCTGAACGTCTTCTTGCAGCCCAGGGAAGCCCGGTAGCCACAATGACCGAATACCTTCAGCACGCCACGATCAAGGAAGCTGACGGTGAGAAAACGTATCAGGAAATGCTCGACACATTGATCAGTGACTTCAACTTGCTATCGAAAGAGTTGAACGCGGATATCAAATCCCTTGAGGACGAAGCAGGTGACGATGTCACAGCGGATATGATGATTGCCCTTCGCCAGTCTGTTGATAAGCATAACTGGATGTTGAAACAATATGTGCAATAAGTTTAACTGAGCATGAAAAATCTGCCTCTATAATAGTGGCAGATTTTTTTATTTGACTATACAGGATACGCAGTCATCAGACGAAAAATGCAGGCTGGTATCTGTCGTCAGAACGAGGCTGTCCAGCCCCCATCTACGGTCAATACCGTGCCATTGACGAAGCTGGAGTCCTCAGAAGCCAGGAAGAGCGCTGCCTGAGCAATTTCTTCCGGCTGGCCGGTACGCGGCGATAACCCGTGCGTCATCCCCGCCCGTTCCATGCCGAATTGGCTGATATTCGTCATACTTGAGCCGATATTTGTTTCAACTGCTCCCGGCGCAATCGCATTGCAACGGATCCCTTTTTTCGCATAGAAGAAGCCGGTGTTTTTAGTCAAACCGATCACTGCATGTTTACTTGCACCATAAGTGGCTCCTGCATGAGCTCCGCTGAAGCCCCCGGTGGAGGCAATATTGACAATTACACCGGATTCTTTTTCCATGAAGATGGCAAGGGCCTTACGCATCGAACGCATCACACCTTTCGTGTTTACATCGAAGATCAGATCCCAGCGGTCTTCTTCTATTTCCCCTACCGGTTCGAAATTATCCATGATACCGGCATTATTGACGAGAATATCCAGTGTGCCAAAGGTACTGACAGCGGTATCGATCATGTTTTCCACATCTGAGAGGACTGCCATGTTGGCCTTAAATGCGACTGCTTCTCCTCCATCCGCAATAATCTCCTCCGTCACTGCCTGCGCGCCTGCTTCATTCAGATCCGCAAGCAGCACTTTTGCCCCTTCTTTTGCATACAATTTCGCAATCGCCTTTCCCATGCCTGATGCCGCCCCGGTCACAACGGCTGCTTTCCCCGATAATTTCATTTAATCTCCCCCCTGAACACTTTTGATAGCGCTTACATTTACATCAATTATAGTCCTCGCTTCACATGGCAATAAGCAACAAATTCAGTGCATTTGTTGCTTAATCTGTAATCGTGCGCCTTTTGTTGCTATAATAAGAGAAAATCAACAGATAGGCGGTGAGCTGTTTATGAGCCTAGACCGGCGAATCAGTAAGTCCAAAAGAGCTTTGCATGACGCATTACTGCTCTTGGCTGAAGATCAGCCCCTGGATAAACTGTCGGTGACGCAAATCGTCCAGCAGGCAGAACTCAATCGCGGTACTTTTTACAAGCATTATGACAGTAAAGAGCAGCTCCTCACTGAACTCATTGATCACGTCCTGATTGAACTCGCCGACGCCTTCCGCTCTCCCTATGCCGATTTACATCCTTTTTCTCTGAAAGACCTGACACCGGGTCACATCAAAATATTCGATCACGTTTACGAGCATGCCCGCTTCTATTCCGCCGTGCTAAACTCAAAAGTCATACCTGGTGTGCAGGAACGGATTATTGACACGCTGAAACATTTAGCCAAGGACGTTGTGCCTTCAGGACAAATGGCACAGACTGACATCGTACCCCATCTCTTTATCAGTTACTATGCTCATGCTCTATTCGGCCTGATCAAAGAATGGGTCAGAAGTGACTTTTGTTATTCATCCTCCTACATGTCCCGTCAACTTATCCAAATCCTCAGGCAGCAACCCGTTGGAGAGGCGCCTCAACCTTGACATCGCGCATTGTGCTTTCGCCAAAAATATATATGAAAACGAACCGATATAGCCAAAAGTGGAGCGACATCATTCGATTTACAACAAAAATGCAATCCCAAAGGCAAGACCAATGAGATAGCGGGGTTGGGCTTTTTTAGCACACCACTTTGTCAACTCCACTAGCGGTTAATCGTCATCTTGAAAGTCGATATCCTAGAATCCCCGACTTCAAATTTCGTTAGAAATTAAGTGGCGGGAGTATTCATCCGGACCTGACGGAACTGCGTGACTCCTCGCTCTTATAAAAAAATGGCAAAATAAGGACACCCGATATACATTAGACTATAACGCTATCAGGGTACCCTTTCGCGGCCGATGTATTTTGTTTACATTCTACAGCAACTTGTACGAATTACATCATTCTGATTTTCTCGTATAACCTGCGATTTTTCCCTTGCACTTTTCCGGCAGAGCCATTAAGGTATTATTCAGCTGATGATATTGCTTTTTTCCGGTGAGACCATCAGTCTGAATGTTGAAAAACACTTGAGGAACACACCCTCTCCCATAGAAAGGAACGACCTGTTATGAAAACTAATTTTTGGAAAGACCTCCCCCGACCTTTTTTTATATTGGCCCCGATGGAGGCTGTCACGGACGTTGTCTTCCGTCACGTCGTCAGTGAAGCCAGCGCACCCGATGTGTTTTTCACCGAGTTTGCCAACTCGGACAGCTTCTGTCATCCACTTGGCAGAGAGAGCCTGCGAGGAAGATTGATGTTTACAGAAGATGAACAGCCGATCGTGGCGCACATCTGGGGAGACAAGCCGGAGCATTTCCGGACGATGAGTATTGCCATGGCAGAGATGGGGTACAAAGGCATCGATATCAATATGGGCTGTCCTGTTTCGAACGTAGCCGGGGACGGAAAGGGAGCCGGGCTGATCAAGCGTCCGGACGTCGCTGCAGAACTGATTGAAGCTGCCAAAGCAGGAGGACTGCCGGTGAGTGTGAAAACGCGCCTCGGCTATTCGAAAATCGAGGAATGGGAAAACTGGCTCCGGCATATTCTCGAACAGGACATTGTCAATCTGTCCATCCATCTGCGGACGAAAAAAGAAATGAGCGATGTTCCCGCTCACTGGGAACTGATTCCTGAGATCAAAGCGCTCCGGGACGAGGTTGCTCCGCATACGCTCCTGACCATTAACGGGGATATCGAAGACCGGGAAGCGGGAGTTGAACTCGCTGAAAAATACGGTGTGGACGGGATCATGATCGGACGCGGGATCTTCAAAAATCCGTATGCTTTTGAAAAAGAAAAAAAAGAACACTCAAGCGAAGAGCTGCTTGATCTGTTGCGCTTACAGCTCGATCTGCATGACAAATACACGAAAGAATTAGAACGAAGACCGTTCACCCCGCTTCAGCGCTTCTTCAAAATTTATGTCCGAAGCTTTCCGGGTGCCGGTGAACTGCGAAAGCGCCTGATGGAAACGAAATCAACAGATGAGGTACGGGAAATCCTCGATTCTTATGACAGTCATTCAGTAGAAGAATCTGCCAGTTTAGCAGAAACATTTCATTAGAAAGTGATCAAAATATCTGGTTTTGAACTACCGCTAGGCTAAAGCCTTGGTTGCCGTTAGTTATCCTTCGTTCCTGTTAAGGATGTCAAAAACAGAAAGTACCTGATGCAAAAACATTCAGCACCAGGTACTTTTCTATTTTCTATTCCGTTTAATCCGTCAGCTTTTTCTTCATCTGTTCAAATTCGTCCTCGTTCAGCTCTCCTTTGGCATACCGTTCATTGATGATCTGTCTGGCATCTGTTTCCCTTCGATCTTGAGAAAGCTTCCCTTCGAATCCATTCCCATTCATGACTACATACACCAGTGCGCCAACGATCAGAATTGGTATCAAAAAACCGAAACCCACCATTATCGCCTCCCTTCCTGTTTTCCTATTTCACTTCAAATTGCCCCATCATGCCAACGTCTTCATGCTCAAGAATATGACAGTGATACATGAAGACTCCAGGCTCAGAGAACTTGGCAATGATCCGGACGGTTTCATTCTCTTGGACGAGCACCGTATCTTTCCAGCCTCTTTCATTTTCAGGCGGCGCTTCACCATTACGGTCGAGAACCTGGAACTGGATACCGTGGATATGAAACGGATGAATCATCCCCCGTTCCCCCATTCCTCCCATCATTCCGCCCATCATACCTTGGGACTCGTTGGAAATTTCCCATACCTCAATATCATTTAACGTTACTTCTTCGTCGATCCGGTCCATATCCATCTGCCGGCCATTGATGTTTACATGCGGCCCCATACCACCCATTACAAATTGCCTTGTGACATCCGCATCGGCCGGATCTAACTGTTCAATATCCACCAATTGCTTCGGTAATGCGGTCTGAAACCCATCTTCCCCAGTCACTTCAAAAGTCATTAACCGCGTTCCTTCACCTCTCAATTCAACCTGATCTCCCTCTTCAAAATCCGAAAAGTCCACGATCAATTCTGCACGTTCCGCAGAACTAAGTGTCAGATTGTTCATTTCAACAGGTTTTTCCAGAAAACCGCCATCACTTGCAATCTGATGGAACGATTGCCCACCGCTAAGTTCAAAGTCATAGGTGCGGGCATTGGAGCCATTCAGGACCCGAAAGCGCATTTTTCCTTGAGGCACCTCTGTGTATGGATCGACTGCACCATTCACTAAAGGCGTATTACCGTGCAGTCCCATCATGATATCTTGCATGCCCGGATTATAGTCAAACGTTCCATCATCCTTCAGCTCTTTATCCTGCACTATTAACGGGATGTCATTTTCCCCGTAATCTTTCGGGATATCGAGACCATCCGATGCATCATCTTCAATCAAAAGAAGTCCCGCCAGTCCTTTATAAACCTGTTCGCCTGTCTTATGATGAGGATGCGGATGAAACCAAAGCGTTGACGCCGGCTGCTTGATTTCAAATTCCGGTCTCCAGATGCCACCGGGCTCGATCACCGAATGCGGACCACCATCCGCTTCACCCGGCACTTCAAGACCATGCCAGTGAACCGTCGTCTCTTCCTCCAGTGCATTCTCCACATTCACCGTGACCTCGTCGCCTTCTCTGACACGAAGCACCGGCCCGAGATAATCGCCATTGTATCCATAGGTTTCTGTTGGCTGCCCTTCATAAAATTCAGTCTCTCCAATTTGCGCTGTCAGCGTAAATTCTGCTTTCCCGTCCTCTGGATTTTCATCTTCCAAAACTGGCGGGATCGGCAACGGGATTTCCCTGTCATTACGGTTTTCGTTGTCAGTCAACGCATCTTCTGATGCCTCTGAATCGTCAGTCGTATTCTGTCTCTGCGTTTCATCACCTGACATGCCGGGTCCTTGGTCCATCGTCATCGAGTGGGAAATCACCATCCCGAGAAGAATCCCTAAGATCAAAAGGGCTCCTAATAACAGGCCATTTTTGTTCATTACCATCATCCTCCTATTGATCAGCTACTGTAAGTGTACAAGCCATTTATCAAGAAATGATGGAGAGACTTCGTCATTTCAAAAAAGATCCTGTGCTGCATCAGTTCAATGCAGCACAGGATCTTCAACTTACCCTTTGTTATTTTTATTCAAGGTGCCCCGGGAATGTCTGCAAATCAATACCGAAAACAACCGGCAAGAGCAGCATCACAAATACAACGACAATGAGTACTGAAATGATATTCATCCAGATCCCTGCTTTGACCATGTCCCCCATCTTCAAATACCCTGACCCGAACACAACGGCATTCGGAGGTGTAGCGACTGGCAACATAAATGCACAGGACGCCGCAACGGCTGCAGGAATCATCATCGCAAACGGATGAACGTCTATCGCCAGGGCGAACGCCGCCATGATCGGCATCAGCATCGTCGCCGAAGCGGTGTTCGATGTGATCTCCGTCAGAAAAATGACCAATACGGTAACTGCCAGAACGATCACAATAAATTGAATACCAGCCAGAACAGTCAGCTGTGAACCGATCCAAACGTCAAGGCCTGTATCGGTAAAACCGCCTGCAATGGCCAGACCTCCCCCAAAGAGAATCAGGATTCCCCACGGCACGTTTTTGGCCGTTTCCCAGTTCATCAATTTGACCCCCTGATATTTGAACGATGGGATTAAAAACAGCATGACCGCTCCGGTGATTGCAATCATTGCGTCATTGATATTCGCATTCACATATTCCTGCAGCACGAACGATCTCAAGATCCAGGCAAGGGCTGTTAATCCGAAAACAGTCAGAACCATTTTCTCGTCGGCACTGATTTTTCCGAGTTCTTTTTTCTCGCCATCAATGACTTCTTTCCCGCCCGGTATTTTCTTTAATGTCATCGGAAATGCAAAGGTGACCAGATAAAACCAGGCAATACCCAGCAAAACAAGAGAGAGTGGCACCCCGAACGCCATCCATCCGGCAAACGACAGGTCAATCCCGAATAATTCATTTAATTGCCCGGCGAGGATGGTATTGGGAGGTGTTCCGATAATCGTCCCGAGTCCGCCGATGGATGCGGAATATGCAATCGCAATCATGAGCCCCTTGGAGAAGCGTTCTGCTTGCTCTTTCGCATTTTCAACCGGACTCTCATCAATCAGATGAGAGAGCTGAAAAATAATCGCAGTTCCGATCGGAACCATCATCATCGCCGTCGCCGTATTGGATATCCACATGGAAAGGACTGCGGTCGCCAGCATAAAGCCGAGCATCAACCGCTTCGGACTGGTTCCGATAAAATCAATAATGGTAATGGCAATCCGTTTATGCAAATTCCAACGCTCAAGCGCCAAAGCAATGATAAATCCACCAAGAAAAAGAAAGATAATATTATTACCGTAATTCGGTGTGACTTCAGCTACAGGGATATCCGCAGCAAAAGGAAAAATGATGATCGGCAAAAGCGAAGTGACCGGAATCGGGATCGCTTCGGTGATCCACCAGGTCGCGATCCAGGCTGTTCCCGCCAATACTCCGCGGGCTGTCGCTGGTAAATCTTCTGCCGGAAGAAATAATAAGATCAACAGAAATAATATCGGACCTAAAAGAAGACCGACCACTTGTTTTCTCGAGAAATCCCTGCCGTCAGGAGAGGGTTCCCTGTAGGTTCCGGTCATTTTCCCGGACACTTTTTCCATCCGGCCACGATCCCCCGATGGGGGTTCACCTTTCCCCCTCGCACTCATGAAACTGAGAAGCTCCTTAATCCGGTCATGACTTTCCCATGCCTTTTGCCAAAGATTTTTTACTGCGATCATACTACCTCACTCCCCTTTTTATAATTTTCAAAAAGTTCCCCAAGGAAATTATATCACCGGTCATATAAGATATGGAAAACCTGTAAGAACCAATCAGCTCACTCATGATAGCGCTTACATTAAAATGCGCTTAATTTCGATAAAATCTGTTCATTTTTAATCCGGGAAACCCTTTACGAAGACTGCTGATACAGGGTTTTTACACTGCACCCACCTTGGTTTCGATATGGTCTTTCAGTTCAAAAAAATTCTCCATCACCGGTTTCGTGATGGAGAATTTATTGAAATCATGATGGTTTTCAGTTTAAATCCTCTTTCAGAACGCTATACACAACAAGTCTTTCATCATGAGTCCCCGCTTCTGTATTGAACTCACCCGTGCATGTAATCAGATTCAGCTGGCTGCGGTAAGAATAGCCGAAAATGGTTTGAAGCGGTGCATCATTGCGATCGTAACTTTCACTATTTTGCACCACGAACACCTTTTCTGTTCCTTCTTCATCGGTGACAATGATTTCATCGCCGGCTTCTAGCTTTTCCAGATCAATAAAGATCGCTGGCCCTGTCCGGCTGTCCACATGCCCTGCCAAAACAGCACTTCCCTGTTCGCCGGGCATATAACCGCCTTCGTACCAAGCGACTTCATCCATTTCAGTTGGTTCATCCATTTGTCCACCGGGCAGTAACCCGACTTCCTCAATGATTGCATCGACACCAATCGCGGGTATTTCAATCCGATGGGGAACGATACCATCTCGTTCATAACGCATAACCGAAGAACCGTCTCCGCCGGACGTAATTTCCGAAGGTAGTGTTAATGGAGAGGCTGACACCTGGTCAACCTCATCCTCTTCTACGGCGCTGGCCTCATTAACGGGCTCTTCAGTCATCGTCTCGGCATTATCGTTACCGTTATCGATTGGTTCACCATTTTCTGATCCGCAGGCTGCAAGGACCAGAGTTAATCCGATTAGCCATTTTTTCATCCTGATCACCTTTATTTCGTCACAATCTTTTTATTGCACTTCCTGACCAGTATTTTTTCGTCTTGCAATCATGAAGATCACTGATGCCAGGAACAATGAAGCTGCTGCGTAGAGGATCCAGCTTGCACCTTGGTCCTGTGCACTCATACCGCCCATGCCGGTTTGCGGCATTTCACTTGGCATGCCGGATTCGAAGTTTTCAGGGAACTGATCAACAATCGCACCTGACAAGCCTTCACCGACACCAAACATATGGGCATACGCTTCACGAAGGTTATCATATGACGTTTCATAGTCGCCTTCCACGTAGCTGTCAAAAGCACCGACCAGCTGATCCACGTGCATCTGCAGTCCATCAGCCAATTCACTGGCATCCAGACGTTCTTCCGTTGCTGTTTCAAGAAATTCTGCGAACGTAACTCTGTAGCCATCCAGGTTATCCAGTGCTTCCTGTTGCCCGGCTTCATCTTCTTCAGCTGTTGCAACCACATAGTTTACAAAGAAATCAATATGGTCACTCCACTGCTCTTCAAACGCTTCTCCTGCGTCATCACCGTAAACGGATGCGATCGTTGCACTGAGTTCCTCTGTGTTCTGATTCAAAGCACCTGCCGTGGCTTCGAAATCATCTGCACCGTCGATGCCTTTTTGCATCGTAATGGCCGCGAGTCCCGCATGCTCGGACAACAGATGATTCAAATCGGCGCGAAGGTCAGCTGCCGGCGTGTCGGCCTTTGTGCCGCCAAAGTCATCTGAAAATTGGTCCACGATCGCTGTGGATAAGCCTTTACCTACACCGAACATATGGTGAATGCCTTCCCGGACATTCTCGTAGGCTGCATCGAAATCACCTTCATTGTACTGGTCAAATGCCCAGACAAGCTGATCCACGTGCATTTGAAGGCCTTCTGCCAAGGCATCTGCTTCAAGTCTTTCATCGGTTGCACCTTCTAAGAACTGAGAGAATTCCGCTCTGTAATTATCCAGTGCTGAAAGTGCCTCTTCCCGGCCTTCTTCATCTTCTTCGGCAGTGGCAGTGACATAGTCCACGAAGAAACCGATATGATCATTCCACATATCACGGAACATGTCACCTGCTTCATCGCCGTAAACGCTGGCAATCGCTGCGGTTAAATCTTCCGTATTATGATCCAGTGAAGCAACGACATCTTCAAAATCTTCCGCTCCGTCAATGCCTTTTTGCATGGCAACGATCGCCAGAAATGCGTGCTCTGATAAATACAAATCAAGTGTTGCCCGTAAATCCGATGCCGGCGTGGACACATTCAATTCGTATTCGCTGCCGTGATCCATATTTTCTTCTTCTCCATGATCTGCACCGAGTACACCTGCCGGGAATAAAAGCGCCGCGCTCAGTGGTAAAACCGTCAATGTTCTTTTCAAATTCATCTAAACCATCTCCTTTGTTTTTTGTTCTTTCTTACCCCAGCTAACGACGGCTGGATCAAAACGGATCACTTTTTCGAACATTTTTTATGAAAAAATTAATTTAGTCTTCAGAAAAACCGTTACGAGCGCATTTACAGTCCATAAAAAATACCGGCTGAAAAGTCCAGAGACTTCTTAGCCGGTATTGCTTTTAGTATTATTGTGACGCCAAAACCATCTGTCCTTCTGGCTCCTGGTTGTTCGGTTGAGGTTCGAGGGTAATCGCGATCTGATCGATTTGAATATCGTCCATGTCACTGATTCTGAAGCTTACAGCACCATTACCTTCCTCATCGATATTGAAACTGCCTGTCGGATAAGGGGTTTCACCTTCAATGATCCATGCCTGGAACACTTCTGTTCCTGTGGCTTCGGGCATATCGGTTACCTGAATCACCAGATCCACATTGCCATTTTCCGAGATGATCGTCGCCGTCCCCTGTCCCTGGAATTCTTCTTCATCTGTTGATGCAAGATTCGAAGCCAGCAGGATATCGGAGACTCCGCCATCTTCATCAGGTGTTTCCACTTCATCGAGTAAAGCAAAGTAATCCGACTCGATCTGGTTGCGTTCCGATACAAGTTGTTCTCTTTCCTGACTGAGTTCCTGCTGTTCATTCCATAGATACCCGTTTCCAATCAGGGAAAGAAGCAGGGCTGCGGCCAAGCCACCGGAAACAAAAGGATAGATTCTGTTTCTTTGTTTCCTAGGTTTTCCAATTTCTGTGGCAGTAATC
Organism: Salisediminibacterium beveridgei; assembly: GCF_001721685.1. Classification (GTDB taxonomy): domain Bacteria; phylum Bacillota; class Bacilli; order Bacillales; family Salisediminibacteriaceae; genus Salisediminibacterium; species Salisediminibacterium beveridgei. The sequence continues at coordinate 2,954,840 of NZ_CP012502.1, forward strand.
GGTGTTGCCGGTTCAGCAGGCGTGTTCTTCTCTTCAAATACATTTGACAACACACGATGTTTCATGCCATCCGGCGGTTCAACAGGCTCCGAGAGCAGGGGAAGCTCGTCAGTCAGTTCCTGCAATTCCTTCAGTTCCTCCTGACAGGATTCACAATTCCGCAGATGCGCTTCAAACGTTTTTGCTTCTTCATCAGATAATTGATGATTAAAATAGTCAATCAGCTGCTCACAGTTGCGGTCAGTCATTGCAAATCCCCCCTCTCTTCATATAATTCCGCCTTCAGATGCTTTAATGCCAAGCGGATCCTGCCCTTGACCGTGCCAAGCGGGATGTCCACGATTTCGGCTATTTTCGTCTGAGAATACCCTTTGAAATAAAACAGATCGATAATTTTCTGCTGATCTTCTTTTAATGTATTCATGGCTCCACGTATTCGCTCCCGTTGTTCTTTCCATTCAACCATCTGTTCAAGTCCAGGCTGTTTGTCCTGAAGTTCAACTTCAGTATGAACTTCCTCGTTATTGACTTTCTGCTGCTTTCTGAGGTAATCAATCGCAGTATTTCTCGTCATCGTCAACAACCATGACGAGAACTTCCCCTGTTCAGGTGAATACACGCCTTTTCCTTTCCACAGCTTGATCATCACTTCTTGCACGATCTCTTCGGCTGCTTGAGGATCTGATACCATCTTATAGGAAAATGAATAAAGAAGACGTTCATATTTGTCATAAAGCGCTTCTAAGGCGTGCTTATCTTTTTCCTGCACACGTTGATAAAGCGTCAGATCATCATGTTTTCCCATCTGCATCTCCTCACTGTGAGTAGTCTCCTTACTTATGCTAACGTTGGAGCGGACGTTTTGGATCACATCTATCTGAAATTTCGTTACTATTCCCCGTTCCCTAAATCGAAGCGATCAAACGCAACAGGCTAATTGTCGTAACAAGCAGGGGAGTAAGCCCCGAATTTCACTAATGCTTGATACAGGTACTATCAGACATTTTCCGGAAAACCGGCTTTTATCTCACTTGCTTTGGTATAATGAGAGAACAAGCAGGAATGGAGGAGATTATTATGGATCAAGGCAGGATCAGACATATGGCGGTGTTTACACTGAAAAGTCCGCAGGATTCCGCTGAAACGAAGCAGTTCCTTGCGGATGGCAAACAGATTTTGAGCTCAATCCCCGTGGTTCAGCATTTTGAAGTCCTGACTCAGGTCAGCAGCAAATGCGAATTCGATTTTGGGTTTTCCATGGAGTTTGAGAATCAGGAAGCATATGATACCTACAATGCGCATCCCGATCATCAGGCCTTCGTTGAGAAACGCTGGAAGAAAGAAGTTGAGCGGTTCCAGGAAATTGATTTTAAAGCGTATTGAAACGAACTGTCATCAGGCTGCCGGGATTTTCCGGCAGCCCTTTTTATTGACCATGATTTCGTTGAAATACCTTCCCTGACACCGATTGTCAATCCCGCGATGTCTGAAAATACGTGAGACGACCTGGCTTCAGGACGCTGTCACTTCCGACACTGCACGCACTGCAGCATGGAGTGCTCCTTCCAGATGACCGCCATGTTGAACCGATGTTTCGGTCCCGGCGAATGCAATCTTTTTGTTCCACACATCAGGGAGTGTTGGCGGTCCGTAGATTGGAAAGGCAGTGAGGGGAACGGCATCCGCATCGACCGCCGTATGTGAATCCCGCGACCAATCTTTATAGAGGAAGGCGATCGGCTCTTTGGCACCGGGCCCAAATAACCTGTTCAGCTGAGCCACAACCTCTTGACGAAGTCTTGTCGGCCCAAGTTCCTGACGTTCTGCTGCAGATCGACCGAAAAAACCGAACAGTGCAGCTCCGCCTGTATCAGGCGATGCATCATGAATCTCCTGCAGCGGTCCTGCCCAGCTCATTACCTGACCGGACAGTCCCTGCTCCCGCCAGAAAGGCGTCTCATAGATGGCTAAGGCTTTGGCCTGTCCGGCCATCCAGGTCGGCTTATCCTGCAGGCTCTTGATGACCTTCTCCGGAAGATCAGGTCTGAATGTGATGGCGCTTACGATCATGCGAGGCGGAAGGGCTAAAATAACTGCTTTTCCCTGCCGATGTTTCACTTTTCCATCTGCACGTTCCGTCTTCAACAACAGCGTGCCATCCTCGTTCTTCACGATTTCTTTTACCGTTGTACTTAATTCAACTGTCCCTGGGGGAAGAGTTGCTGCGACGGCCTCAATAAGCGGGGCCACGCCACCAGCGAGCCGTACCGACTGCTGCATCGATTCTTTCGGCAGTGAATGCCTCTCTGCCGGCTGATGTTGCCCGCGCTCCAATAAAACCGCACCTTGTGCATGCTGATCAAATGTCCCAAGCCCCAGTTCTCGGACAAGGCGGGAGATAAGAGGCTCATGTTGCGGCCAGAACCATGTTGGACCAAGATCAAACGTGCCGAGATCCGCTCTGCCTTTCACCGTTTCACTTAAAATCCTTCCTCCCAGCCGGTCCCGTGATTCAAGGACCTGACACGGAATGCCCCTTGAAGTCAAAAGGGATGCCGCATGTAAACCACTTAATCCGGCACCCACAATCATTATCGGATCGTTCATCATACCCCTCCAATGCCAGTTTATTTTTTCATTGCATTACAATCTTCTTCATTTTTTGAATCAATTATGAATGTATCACATTCAGCTGCCAACATGTCATGGAAAGACTTCAAAGACAACTCAGATCCTCAATCACAATAGAACTGGTGGAGGATCTGAAGAGTTATATCCCTTTCTTTTATTTCCTGTAAAAGGCATAATAGGGCCCCTTTAACGATGATTCGTGCTGATTCTTTTTTGTTGCGGTATAATGAAAGGAGATTCTTGTTGGCATAAGGCTTCAGATCATATACATGTAAAGGAATCTGATATTTTTGGGCAGGAGTGAATAAAATGGGACAAGCGTCCGGAATCGAAGGCCAGGAAAAACGACCGACCGTTGTCATTGCAGGAGCCAGTGGGTATATCGGCAGAAACATTATGAAAGAAATCGGTGATCAAGCAAATATCATTGCTCTTTCCAGAAGTGTTTCAAAACAAACAAATAGTGAACATGTAACATGGCGCTCGTGTGACTTATTTTCAATGGTGGACGTGGAGAAAAGCATAGAGGGAGCAGATTTTGCCGTTTATCTTGTTCATTCCATGCTTGCCTCTGCTCATTTGACGCAAGGCAGTTTTGAAGATATGGACTTGATACTGGCGGATAATTTTGCAAGGGCAGCAAAGAAAAAAGGCATTAAACAAATTGTCTATTTAAGTGGACTCATTCCGGATGTTGAGGATTTATCCCGTCATTTAAAAAGCAGATTGGAAGTAGAAAAAGTTCTGGGCTCTTATGGTGTCCCTTTAACGACATTACGTGCCGGGTTAATCGTTGGTCCTCAGGGTTCTTCTTTCCCCATTCTCATCAAGCTTGTTAAACGGCTCCCGGTCATGCTTTTACCAAAATGGACGGAAACATTAACACATCCCATTGCGCTCACTGATGTGCTGTCGGGATTAAGAAACAGCATCGGTAACAGTGATGTCTTCGATAAGACCATTGATATAGGCGGACCGGAAGTGATGACATACAAAGAAATGATGATCCGAACAGCAAAAGCAATGGACAAAGAACGCTATCTCATGAACATTCCATATTTCACACCCAACCTCTCGAGACTATGGGTGAGTTTAACGACGAATACACCGAAAAATCTCGTTTATCCACTCATTGAGAGTTTAATTCATCCGATGACAGCAGAGCCCGAACGAATGGTTGAAGGAATCAGTTTTGGTAAAACACCCTTTTTGGAAGCAGCAGTGGATGCGATTCAATCTGAACAGACGGGAAAACGTAAAAAAAATGCTTCCAAAGCCGCAGCCCAACATGATGTTCGTTCGGTTCAACGTTTACCTCTCCCGGAGGGGAGAAATGCCGTTTGGGTCGCTTTACACTATGTAGAATGGCTATCTACCCTTTTAAAACCGTTAATCAGAGTAGAAATCGATGAAGAGTACAACTCTAAGCTTTTTGCTGTTTTCATTAAAAAGCCAATGATGGAATTCACCTATTCGAAAGAAAGAAGCGTGCCTGACCGGGCACTATTTTATATAACCGGGGGGATACTGGCAAAAATAACCGGCGATACCCGAGGGAGACTGGAATTCCGGCACATCCCTGACACGAACGAGTTTTTAGTCGCCATTCATGATTACACACCTTCATTGCCCTGGTTTATTTATGTATTCACACAGGCAAAAGTACATTTATGGGTGATGAAGCGATTCAAAAAAAATCTGTTATCTTGAACAACAGCACTGAAAACGAGGGTAAACCATTTCAAACACAAGGCTGCCAGGAAAAATCCCGGCAGCCTTGTGTTTCTTTTTAAGCTCTTAACAATTCATATGAGGTGACTTGGGATCAAGCTGCATAAACTCAATGTCATTGCCATCGGGGTCTTTTACCCAGCACTGGTAGTTGTGATCTTTCCCGATCATCGGCTCGACGGTCAATGGGATCCCTTTTGATTTCAAGTGATCTGCGATTTCATGAATATCATTGACTTCAAGACAGAGGTGATTGAACCCGATACTGTCATCGTTGAATTCAGGTGTCGTTTTCCCACCGTAAAACAATTCGATGAATTGCCCAGGTACGACTTTGATATATTCGATCACCGGCTGACCGTGATCATCTTGAATGTCGAATGCATGCTTGAAGCCGAGAATCTCACAATAAAAATGCAAAGACCTTTCCATATCCGCTACTTTCAATGCGAGATGGCCGATTCCTTTATACACAACACTCAGCTCCTTAGACTAAAATATCGTCGATTTTTTCCTGAGCATCTGTCGGAATCACGATCCCTGATGCTTTCACATTCATTTCAACCTGCTCTGGCCTGCTGGCACCAATCAGAGCACTTGATACATTCGGCTGTCTTAATACCCATGCCAGTGCAAGCTCCGGCAACGTGATCTCAAGATCATTTGCAACGTCCAGCAATTGACTTACCCTGTTCTGGACATCCTCATTCAACATCCCTTTGATGAATCGATTGATGGATTCATTCGCTGCCCGGCTTTGATCCGGGACCTGTCCTTCTTTGTATTTACCGGTCAGAACGCCCTGGGCCAGCGGGGAAAAGACAACTTGCCCGATCCCATGTTTCTCACTGACAGGAATGATCTCTTTTTCGATCGTACGGTTAAACATATTGTATTGCGGCTGATTGACGACAATCCTGTCAAGCAATCGCTTATCCGCAATGCGAACCGCTTCTTCAAGCTGTGCCGCACTCCACTCACTGACGCCTGCGTACAGAATTTTCCCCTGACGCACGAGGTCATCGATCGCCTTCAAGGTCTCCTCCACCGGTGTCTCATGATCATATCGGTGGCAATAGAAGAGATCCACATAGTCCAGGTTCATGCGTTTCAAACTGCTGTGGAGCGATTCAGTGATGTGTTTGCGGGACAGTCCGCCGTCATTCGGCCCTTCACCCATCGGGAAGAAGGCCTTTGTCGAAATCACGTACGATTCCCGCGGATAGGTCTTCAGCGCCTGCGCCATCACACGCTCCCCTTCACCCCGTTCGTAAACGTTTGCAGAATCAAATGAATTGATCCCCAGTTCGTAGGCTTTATGTATCGTTTTCTCTGCGGTGTTGTCCTCGACGGATTTACCATACGTCAACCAGCTGCCCAAACTGATCTCACTGATCTTCAGGCCTGTTTTTCCAAGTCTTCTGTAATTCATCGTACCCCTCCTGTAGTTTGATCTAGATTCAATTATACTAAATTACGGGACTAGCCGTAAACTAATCGGATGGTTCATATTCTAAATTAAGCCTGAAAAACCAAGTTTACTCAGTCAAACGGATATCACTTGCATTCAATCTCAGGTAATCACGCAAAACAAAGAGGCCTCCATCAGGTTCAATAACCTGATGAAGGCCTCTCAAAATCTCAATTATAAATATCGGTGGTTTTTCGGTGAGTTACATGATGAGTAAGGGCTTAAAACGCTGATCCATCAGCGCTGATAGACCTTAATTACATCATGCCGCCCATTCCGCCCATGCCACCCATGTCCGGCATACCGCCACCGCCGTTGTCATCTTCCGGATGATCGGCAACGACTGCTTCCGTTGTGAGGAACATTGCGGATACACTGGCAGCGTTTTGCAAGGCAGAACGTGTCACCTTCGTTGGGTCAACGATACCTGCAGCAACCATATCGACATATTCGCCGGTTGCAGCATTGAAACCAATGCCGACTTTTTCACCTTTGAGGCGTTCAACGATGATGGAGCCTTCAAGACCCGCATTTCGCGTGATCTGACGAAGTGGCTCTTCGAGTGCGCGAAGCACGATGTTTACGCCTGTTGCTTCGTCTCCATCGGCATCGACCGCTCTCACTGCGTTCAGCACGTTGATCAGTGCTGTACCACCACCTGCAACGATGCCTTCTTCGACTGCGGCACGCGTTGAGCTCAGTGCGTCTTCGATGCGAAGCTTACGCTCTTTCATTTCTGTTTCAGTTGCTGCGCCGACTTTGACGACAGCGACACCACCTGCAAGTTTCGCAAGGCGCTCCTGAAGTTTCTCTTTGTCGAATTCAGATGTGGTTTCTTCAAGCTGTGCTTTGATCTGGTTCACACGGCCGGCGATTTCTGCGGAATCACCATTACCATCAACAATGGTCGTGTTGTCTTTTGTAACAACAACCTTAGATGCGCGACCGAGCTGTGTGATGCTTGCAGATTTCAGATCGAGTCCGAGATCTTCTGTAATCACTTCACCACCAGTGAGTGTGGCCACGTCTTCAAGCATGGATTTACGACGATCACCAAAGCCAGGTGCTTTCACTGCTACAGCGTTGAATGTACCGCGCAGCTTGTTGACAACAAGTGTTGCCAATGCTTCACCTTCAACATCTTCCGCGATGATCAGGATCGGTCTGGACTGTTGAACAACTTGTTCCAGGACGGGCAGAACTTCCTGAATATTGCCGATTTTCTTATCGGTAATCAGAATGTACGGATCTTCAAACACCGCTTCCATTTTCTCGGAATCCGTTACCATGTAAGGTGACGCATACCCACGGTCAAACTGCATCCCTTCCACAACTTCAAGCTCTGTGGCGAACCCTTTGGATTCTTCCACAGTGATGACGCCGTCGTTTCCGACGCGCTCCATCGCTTCTGCAATCAGCTGACCGACTTCGTCATCTGCTGCAGAAATGGAGGCCACCTGAGAGATGGATTCTTTGCCTTCAATTGGCTTGGAGATGTTTCGGAGTTCATCAACCGCTGCACGGGTTGCTTTTTCAATTCCTTTTTTAATCACCATTGGATTCGCACCGGACGTCACGTTCTTCAAACCTTCAGAAATCATGGCTTGGGCAAGAACGGTTGCCGTCGTCGTTCCGTCACCGGCAATGTCGTTCGTTTTGCTGGCGACTTCGGATACGAGCTGAGCGCCCATGTTTTCGAACTTATCTTCGAGTTCGATCTCTTTTGCAATCGTGACGCCGTCATTGGTAATTAACGGTGAACCGAATTTCTTTTCCAATACGACGTTTCGGCCTTTTGGTCCGAGGGTTACTTTCACTGTATCTGCCAGACGGTCCACACCGCGAAGCATAGATCGGCGTGCGTCTTCACTGAACTTAATTTCTTTTGCCATGTTCATCATCCTCCTGATATCTGTTCGTGGTTTTAAGTTTGATCTTCAAGTCTGATTAGAAAATCAGCCAATAATGGCCAATACATCACTCTCGCGGAGAATCGTATACTCTTTGCCTTCGAATTTCACTTCAGAACCTGCGTATTTCGAGAACACAACCTTGTCGCCCTCACTCAGTTCCGGTCGGACGGTTTCACCGTTCTCAGTCACACGGCCTTTACCTACAGCAATCACTTTCCCTTCCTGTGGCTTTTCTTTTGCTGAATCCGGCAGTACGATTCCGCTTGCAGTCTTTTCTTCCTTTTCCACTAATTCAATGACAATTCGGTCTCCTAATGGTTTTAACAAGGAAAACACCCTCCTTTAATATAATTGTGCACGTTTTTGTGCGTTGCAATGTATTCTTGTTAGCACTCGGATGCAACGAGTGCTAACCCATTCTAATAATAATCAAGAGCGCCGTTTTTTGCAACCCCTTTGATTAAATTTTCACTCTTCATTCGATGCGACAACTGAGTCCCACGCCCCACATTCCCTGAACTGACTGCCTGCAAACATCGTTTCAGATGAAGTGGACAACATGCTGTGATACAATTATCGAGACATTCATTATTCAACGGTTGAAGGAGACTGACAACGTGAACAAATTTTACTGGTTAATCATTATATCGTTTATCTTGTCCCAGGTTGCCCCCGCATTTTTTATCCCTCTTCTCCAGTATATCGGATTTGAAGGATCGGAATCGGAAATTTTTGGAACAGCCATTGCCTATGCAATGACTCTCGGTTTCTTTCTGGTAGTGCTCTTCTCCTGGAAAGCAGGACGGGATAAACAGTTTGATAACAGACGCATGGCTACCGGGAAGACCATTCTCTGGTCGATCATTGGCATATTTTTCGCTTTTGCCGGGCAATACGCTGCATCGATCATTCAAATGGGCCTCTTTGACATCGAACCCGGTTCTGAGAACACAGACATGATTGTCAACATGGCTACGGCAGTGCCCTTCATGATTTTTGTCGTCGCCGTTCTTGTGCCGATTACAGAAGAGCTCGTATTCCGAAAAGTGATCTTTGGCAGCATTTACAAAAAAACAGGTTTTTGGATCGCTGCGATCATCAGCGGACTGATTTTTGCCGGGCTTCACTGGGACTTCGAAAATCTGATCGTCTATCTGGCGATGGGTGTTGTCTTTTCCTTTCTCTATGTGAAAACAGGACGGATCATCGTTCCGATTGTAGCCCATGTGGGCATCAATTCTTTCGTGATGCTGATTCAAGTGGTCTATGGTGACCGGCTTTTGGAAATGATCGAGCAACTTGAGGAACTTGAACAGGGTCTTCAAGCATTGATGGGAGTGTTCTACTGACATGAAAGAACGATCTGCTAAATTCTATGGCTATCTGTATTTTACTTTCGGCGTGATTCTCGTGGTTTTCGCCACCCAGGCCATGGGCCAGACCGAAGGCTGGGATTTCTGGACGATTCTCTTGATGATTTTTGCCGCTTTGGATTTCCTGATTGCGTTTAAATACTTCAGCATGCACAAACAGGCACAGAAAGGGAAAGAAAATAACTGATCCAAAAAGCCGCCCATTGATTTTGATGGGCGGCCTTCATTTTATGAAAATACATATAGACTGATCACACTTCGTCTTCGATCAACAGGTGTGCTGACTGGACCAAATCGCGATAAAAGCCACGTATCATGCGCGTGGAGACCTCTTTTTCAAAGTCCCCGAACATGGGCCTCAGGTAATCCTCCAGCATCACTTCGTACATCGCCTCTGCTTCTTCACGTATGGTTTCACTCTCTGCCTCAACCGACCGTTGCAACAGATAATGCAAAAACATGAACACGGTACCGATATGGTCATGCCGCACTCCTGTTCCGTGGGCATAGTCGAGGAATCCGAACCGTTCATAACAGCCGCTCAGACTGTGAACCGCCGCATTCTGACCTTCCTTCGCGAGATCAAGATAAAAACTGACATAAGGCGGTGCATAACAGGGTCCCGGGATGAAAAAAAGATTGTCATACTGCATCTGCACTTCGTCATCGGGTGTAACCTCTAACTGATGGAGTAACTCTCGCACGTCTTCATTCATACCCTCAAGAGTTTCGCCGGTTTGAATCAGATCATTGATCAACTCGATTTGTCCATGAAAGCAGCGGGCATAGATCAGAAACTGTAAACTATCCATCAAACGTTCTTCTTGGGTGGCATCCGCAACCTGTGTTTTTATCATGCTTTGGACACCTCCACTTTTGCGTAAAGTTGCGCTGCCGATCCTCCAATCGGGTCAAACAGGCTGCTGTTACCGAGTGTGCTGTCGATGCTCAACAGATTATTTGCTGAAAAGCCCGTGTCACGGCCTTTCGCGTATAAGCCGGATTCTTTTTTCGGGGCGGCAAACTCGTAACTTGTGTGACCATATTCTGCGCCCGCACCGGACCATTTACCGTCTATCTTGATTGGCTGGGAGCGAAATGCAGTATGACCGAAGTTGTAGCTCGAGCCGACAACGCCTGGACGGATCCCTTCCGTTACCATAATTCGGCCCTCTGCTTCATAATCACTGCCTTTGATCTTAATCGTATCGCCATTTTTCAATCCGCGTTTCTTCGCGTCGATGCTGTTCATCCAGAGCGGATTATCTTCACGGACTTCACGGAGCCAAACGTTACTGACTTGTCTGTGCGTACCGATATGCTTCGCTTTCCAGTTTGTCATCACAAGCGGTAAATCACGCTCGTAGACGGTTTCGTCATATTCTTTAATTTGTTCATGGATTGGAACCCCGCTGTGGAATTCACCGCTGAATGAATGTTTATTGCGCGCCGTGATTTCATCATAGAAGTTTGTCTGACCACCGTACTGATATTTAACGTGTTTGCCGTCATTGATATATTCTTCACCCGGTGCTTCAAAACGTCCCCCACGGTTTAACATATAGACAACTTTCGGCCATTCTTCCGGGGTAACCGCCCTTTTCAAGCGATCAATGTCGAAAAATTCACCAAGTGCTTTCTTCCTGGCATTCTCGAAAATTGCCATTTCCTCAGCGTCGGCATCCGGAACCGCTTCGTCCTTCATGGCGATGTTAGCTGCCATCTTCGTGTAGTATTCTTCGTAACTGTTGAGCTTATCTCCGTTCGCAAAGGCGTTTTCCCCAACGCCCGGCAGATCGAGTCGTTTCGCCAGATCGATAAACACGTCTTCCACCGCTCTTGCTTCCGGAACAACCCGGGTAACCGGCTGCATGATACTCGACAATCGGTGCAGCTGATTCGGATAAATCGTCTGCTGGCCGTAACGCTCGAGATACGTCAAGTCCGGCAAAACATAGTCAGATACCTGAGCCGCTTCGCCGACGGTAATGTCGAGGGAGACGAGCAGCGGGATTTTCGATTCATCCTGAAGTACTTCCCGGTTTTTATAACCGGTTGAAAATGAGAGAATCGGATCCATGCGGTAGACAAACAGCGCCTTCAAGTGATAAGGATATCCCTCATCTGCACTTGGGATCACCTCATGAGATGAGTTTCCGGTTGTGCCGAACCATGGACGTAAGGCCGGATAGCCGCCGTCGCGCTCAAATAAGGTGCTCTGTTCATATTGCGACTGTTTACGGGTAATCGGAATGCCCCAAGGTTTTCTGGCGTTTGGAACCGTGTCCAAATCATACGCGCCGTCCCAAGGTCCGAAGTTGGCTCCTGAAGAGATACTGCCGCCTTTCCAGTCGTAGTTCCCGATGAGGTGATTGAGCAGATTCATCGCCCGTACACTGTAATAGCCGTTTGTATGCATCGCATTACCGCGGTAACCGAAGGCGGCTGCCTTTTTACCATGCGACGTGAATTCCCGGGAGACGTCTTCGATCATGCTTTTTTCGATACCTGTGATCTCCGCATATTCCTCCAGGCTATGTTTCATAACTTCCTCTTTATATAACAGGAAGCTTGATTTGACTTCAATTCCATGGACGGATGTGTCCACTTCCAGATCCGCTTCATCAGCGTCTTCAGAAGCATGAGGAACACCGTTTTTCAGGACAACATAGTCGTCATCGTCGCCTTCTTCACGAAGTCCGAGCTCTGAGGCACGGAGTTTCTGACGGGTCGCCTCGCTAACCTTCACGAGATGAGTCGCATCGCTCCAAGTCGGCTCATCGTCTGCTTCTGCTGCGGCGCGGTTCGGATTCGTCAAATACGTCTTGTCATAGCGTTCATTTTCGATAATCCAGCGGCCCATCGCCAGTGCAAATGCTCCGTCTGTTCCAGGAATAATCGGTACCCATTGGTGGGCTTTTTCAACGGTTTTGGACATTCGCGTGTCGACAACGGCCATTTTCATCCCGCGCTCAATTGCATTGGTAATCTGAGGTGCCATCCACGTCGGTCCCTTATTGGCAACCAGGGGATTCGTTCCAAAAGCGATCATGTATTCAATATAGTCGATATCGGTGTAGGTACGTCGTTTGCCGTGTTCAAAGGAACGGACATTGCCGATCACCGAGCTCACACCGCATACCCCGCCATGGTCATCAAAGTTATTACTGCCAAGACCTTGCGTCCAGATGCGGGTGTTGGTAAAATGCCTGCGGTCGCCACCCAGGCAGGCGACCTGATTCACTTTCGGTCCGAAATCCGGGTGTTTCGTATCGATCAGTACGTCCTTGTATTTCGCATCGAAATCTTCCTGTGTCATCGCGCCTTCTTTGACCTGCTCCCAGTCGGCCATGACGACTTCCTCTTCCTCGTACACCGCAAGCTCTTTTAACCCTGGTGTACCAAGATCAGGGCTGCCTTCTACGATTTCTTCATACGCCTGCTCCCAAGAGATCGTCTTCCATTTTCCGCTGCCTCTCGGACCAACGCGCTTCATCGGCTTTTTCAAACGGTACGCATCGTAGGCGGTTTGAATTCCCGCCTGTCCTTTCAGGCATGTCCGGCCACCGCGCAAACCCCGTCCGGCAACGGCTACGCTGCCACCGCCAAGAGCCGCGTCGGCGGCAGGTTTAGCATAGTCAATTTGGCCAATCGGCTTCATCGTAAGCGGGCTGTATGGGTTCCCGGCGATTTTACGCACAAGAGATGTACAGCCACCCTCGATCTTTCCTTCTTTCACATAGGCCTTGATCGTACAGTGCGTATTGCACTGCTCACACGTTGTATAGATGACGTTTTCCGCCGTATAGTCCTCAGTGAATGCGCCGATGCCATGTGCATCATCTGCCCAGACGTTTCCGCCGGTAATCTGGCGGACCGGGCTGCCGAAAAACGGTGAAGCAACAGCTATCGCACTGAGGATCCCCGCACCTTTCACAAACGAACGGCGGTTGACTTTATTTTCAAATACAGATTTACTCATGTGAATTCACCTCATCTTCGTTTAGTTCAAGGGGAAGAAATTTTGCGCCAATCGAATAAATCAGCAGCCCCATCGCAACCACGCCGATTGAGCTCAGCCATTCCACCCAGTTCGGGAAATAAAATGCATTGGGCAGTTCTTTCATGGATTGTACGATCTGTGTTGGGACAACGATGTTAAAACGGACGCCGATAATGCCGATCACAACCATAATTGCAGCTGCTGTAAGCCAACCCGTTGACTGGTTGAAGCGTTTGTTAAACAGAATAAAGATGGGAAGAACGGCTCCGATAAACAGCTGCACGCCCCAGAATGACCAGGCCATCGGTCCGGTGAACATTACGTTTAAAATCGCCAATTTTTCAGGTTTCATCGTTAACCCGGCAACAAGGAATTCATAAAATTCAAGGCCGAGGTCAATGATTAAAAAGGCGATCATCAGCATGGAGAGGCTCTTTACCATTCCGAAATCCACATCTTTTCCCCGGGCTTTTTGCTGAATGACATACATTGCAATTAAAAGGGCCGTTCCGGAAACGAGTGCGGAGACAACGAAGATCACCGGAAACAAAGGGGAGTTCCAGTACGGCTGAGCCGCAACCGCGGCAAACAAGGTGCCTGTTCCGCCGTGAACACCGATAATCGCAATCGGAATGCCGAGAATCCCGAGTATTTTCATCCAACGGTGGTCTTTTTTCTTGGCGTTATCCGACGAATCATCACTGCCGAGTCGAATGGCATTGGCGACTTTGCCTTTCATCCCCTGATCTTCTTTTGCGAGGCGAATGAGGTCGATCCGCATCGCGAACCAGAGTTCTACGGCAAGGAGGACCATATATACCAGGTAAAAACGGACTTCATAAGAGAGAACACTGAGTGCGTTCCAATACGTCATCGCATTCAACGCCCGGTCCATCCGCCCAAGATCCAGGGCGATAAAGGACAGGGCAACGATCATGGAGACTAGTGCGGTAAATAAGGCATAGCGCCCGACGCGTTCATACTGTTCCATTCCGAAAACAAAGATCAACGTTGACAGCAGGAAGGCTCCTGCGCTGAGTCCGACAAAAAAGATATAAAAAGCTACCCACGCTCCCCATGGAACGAATGTCGATAAGTTCGTGACGCTCAGTCCTTCCACCATCCGGTATATAATTGCCCCGCCACCTGCGATCAATGCAACGAGGAGGGAAAGCATCCAGATTCGAAAGCGTTTTCGCACGATTTGAGGATCCAGTTCTTCGCGGGCATGTTGTGTTGGTTGTGACATTTCACTCATTCGATTAACCTCCTTTTTCAGCGTAAGTAATAGACACGTGGTTCTGTGCCATACTCTTCTTTTAAGCGGAATGCGCGACTGTCTGAAGCAAGCTTTGCGACCGTTGATTCCGGATTGTTCAAATCACCGAAGTATCTTGCATCGCCTATGCATGTCTCCACGCAGGCAGGCTCTTCGCCGCGCTCCAGCCGGTGAAAGCAGAAGTTGCATTTACGCACGGTTCCGATCGGTGCTTCCCCGCTGCCCCGCTCACCACGTTCCATACCGTGCTCCGGTGCCTGCATCAGATTGGCACCCAGTATTTCTTCGTACTCCTCACCAAAGTCAAAACTCCTCGCGCCGTATGGACAGGCTACCATGCAGTACCGGCAGCCGATGCAGCGATCGTTATCCTGAACAACAATCCCGTTATCGGCTTTATACGTTGCGCGAACCGGACAAACGGAAGCACAGGGCGGCTTGTCACAGTGCATGCAAGGTCTCGCGATATTCGTTCTCGATACATTCGGAAATGTCCCTTCTTCTTCAACGAACACCTGGTTATAGGACACACCAGGAGGTGTCAGATTCTCCGCTTTACAGGAAACCGTACACGTCTCACAGCCGACGCACTTACGGAGATCGATCACCATGCCCCATTTGACGCTGCTGTGATCCTGACCTGCAGCCGCTCTGACTTCAAGTTTCTGATTGAATTCTTTACCGACTGATTCCTGGTATTTATTTACGAAATCTTCTTCGGTGATGTGCCCATCGGATAATCGTCTGGCGTCCTCAGCCATATTCAAACCGAGATCGGTGCTGTAAACAGATTGACTTAAAATATCTTTGCCGGCGAACAGCGTTTGATTGATTAATGAATCATGTTTCAGTGCCATCGTACAGACCCCCTTATGATTTTGATTCTTCCTCTTTGTCTTCTTCACTTGTCAGTTCTTTGGTGGATTTCTTGAATTCCTTTAACGTATCCCCTACGGCACGTCCCATCTCCGGCAGTTTTTTCGGGCCAAAAATGATCAGCGCAATGACCAGGATTAATACAAGTCCCGGTATCCCGATATTTGATAACATGTTCATCTCTCCTTTAGCTATTGGTTTTCTTACGTTTACTAAATGCAAGAAGCATGCCAACACAAAAAGCGCACGCATATTTTAAAGAAATATGCGTGCGCATGACTGAAAAATCCTGTTAGAGCAAGGATTTCATCTTTATTCGTTTTTCTCTTGCTTTCTATTCCCGTTTGTTACCGGCTGAATATCTGCCGAGGGTCTGTGCCATTTTGTCAGCTTTGTCATGAGAACGTTGACAAAATGTCATTCTGAATTTTTTTCAAGCTGGTGCTGTTCAATCTTCCTGTAAATATTGCGTACGCTGATGCCTAGAATCCCGGCGGCTTCGGATTTGTTCCAGTCCGTATGAGTCAGTACGCTGTCGATATGGGTGCGCTCCACTTCCTCCAACGTCCTGAGCGGATCGCAGCCATCATCTTGCTTCGAGGCCTGACGGGTCCCGCCCGGCAACATCAGATCCGCCGCTTCAATCTCATTATGGGGCGAGAGCAGACAGCCCCGCTCGAGAATATGCATCAATTCACGAATATTCCCGGGAAAATCATACCGGATCAGTTCATTCATGGCGTGTTCCGTCAGCTGTCTCTGACCCGACTGCTTCAAAAAGAAATCAACCAGTAAAGGAATATCCTCTTTTCGCTCCCTCAAAGGCGGAACGTCAATGATCATCACCTGCAGCCGGTAAAACAAATCTTCTCTGAAACGCCCTGCTGCCGCTTCCTCTGATAAGGAACGATTCGTTGCCGCCACGACTCTGACCTGGATGGCACGTTCCCTGGTTTCACCCACTCGTCTGAATGTCCCTGTTTCGAGAAAGCGCAGCAGCTTCACCTGCGTATCCTTCGGCATCTCACCGATTTCATCGAGGAACAGCGTGCCCCCATCCGCCGCCTCAACGAGACCTTTTTTCTCTTTTTGCGCACCTGTAAAGGCCCCTCTGGCATGGCCGAAGAGCTCACTTTCAATCAGCTGTTCAGGGATCGCCCCCGAATTCACCGCTATGAATGGTTCAGCCGCCCGTTTACTCCAGTAATGCAGCCCTTTCGCCACCAGCTCTTTACCAGTGCCGCTCTCTCCTTCAATCAGGATCGAAGCATCGGCATCCGCGACCCGGGCTGTCAGATGCTTCACCCGTTCGATCGCTGCGGAACGCCCGACGATGTCAAAATCCTTTTCTTTGGCGTGGAGCAGACTGCGCATCGTCTGATTCTCTTCGGAAAGCTTTCTTTTTTCCAGCGCTTTCGCGATCACCACTTCAAGTTCGGCCAGATTATAAGGCTTTGTCAAATAATCATAGGCTCCCTTTTTCATGGCATCGATCGCCGTTTCCATCGTTCCGTGGCCGGTCAGCATGATCACTTCGACATCCATCATTTCCTGGCGCCTCTTCACGTTCTCAAGCAACGTCAAACCATCCATCGGCTCCATACGGATATCAAAAATACCGATATCAAATGATTCCTTCTGCAAAAGGGTCATCGCCTCCTCGCCGGAAGCGGCACCCTTTGCATCAAATCCTTTTCGCTTCAACCGGCTGACAAGCAGCTCCCTCAAGTCCTTCTCATCATCCGCAACAAGTATACGGTGCATCATTCATTCCTCCATCTGTCTGACATTCTTCAGATTTCCCGCCTGGCCCGGAAGGCGGATCCGGAACGTGGAACCTTGTCCGACTTGACTCTCGACTTCCATCGTTCCCTTCATTTGTTGCACGATGCCGTAACAGACGGACAAGCCCAGCCCGGTTCCTTTCCCTGTCGGTTTCGAGGTGAAGAAGGGATCGAACAATTTGTCAAAATCGGTCTGCGGGATTCCTGTGCCGTTGTCATGAACTTCCGCAACGACTTCTCCTGCTGCTTGAAAGAGCCGGATCGTAAGGGTTCCTTCCTCTTTGTCCGCTATCGCATCGATCGCATTCTGGATCAGGTTCACAAATACTTGGGAGAGCTTCATGGCATCTCCGGTAATCAACGGCATGTCCGTTTCTTCATCGACATGCACCTGAACACCGGATTTTTTCAAGGAATGATCCATCAGCATCAGACTGTCGTCAGCAACTTGCCTGATGTTCAAATGCGTGTCTTGCCAATGCTCTTTCCTGGAGAAATTCAGAAGGTTTGCGGTGATGGTTTTGCATCGGTCGATATTCTTACGGATAATGGACAGATAATGTGCCATGTCGCCACTATCGAGCAATTCCTGCTGATTTCCCGTCAACCGGTCACTGAGATCTTCAGCATACACCTGAACCGATGCCAGTGGATTATTGACCTCATGGGCAAAGGATGAAGCCATGAGTCCGAGGGCGGACAATTTATCTGTCTGAATGATTTTCTCCTCCATCAGTCTCTCTTCGGTAATATCCTCCATCACAATCAAAGCTTCTTCATCTTGTTCCAATGTATACTGCAAAGGGAACACCCGATGCCGGTAAACCCTTTCCTGACCTGTCTCGTCGGTCCGCGTGAGTACTTCATCCATTTTCTCAAAAGGATTTGTTTCACCCAGCGGGCACGAATAACAAGGGGTATCTGAATCGTTAAAGAGCTTGAAACAAGGCACTGTTGTTTTTTCACCAATCCAGCCCCGGAGCTTCGGATTCAGCCAGGCAATGGAATAATCTTTACGGACCACCGCGAGACCGGCATCCATCGAGTTCACTACTATATCGAGGCGTTCTTTTTCCTGACGGAGGCGCTGTTCTTTTTCCTGTATGGTTTCATTCATTTCGTTAAATGATTCCGTCAGTTCACCTAACTCATCACTTCGTTCCACGGGCATCGTTTCCGGCCTGTCATCAGTCTTCATGCGGAGCATTCCCCGCTGAAGCTGCTCGATCGGCTTGACGAAATAAAGACCGGCAAAGACGCTGATCACACTGCCAAACAGGATCATCACCGTTGCAGTGAAGGCTCCCCGGCGCATCATATCAAAAACCGGGGTCATCGCTTCCCTTCTCGGCTGGTCCATCACCAACTCCCAATCCACTTCGTCAATGGCTGTCCGCATATGAATCCCGTCTTCGATTTCATCCACATCCGACTGCCAGAGTCGTGAGTAATCCTGATGGGCAATGATCTGTCCTGTGTGATCCTGAAGGTAAATGACCGTTTCATCATTGAGCTGATACGAAGACACGCTGCCAATCAATTTTTGCAGCTGTACCGACGCACCGATGTACCCACCGTCCCCATAGGACGTTACCATTTGCAGATACGGCTGACCGTAATCATTAAAGAGAACCTCAGACAAATTTGTTCCGTCAGGTTCCAAGGCATCTCCTTGGAACCAGCTGGTTCCTGTCCTTCGATGATTCAGGGCATTTCTCGCAATTTCAGAAGACACCATTCCTTCTGCATCAAGCATCACCAAAGAATCGATCGCTGGCATGGATCGAAGGACTTCATAAAAAGCACCCTGATCATTCTCCGGCTGATCCAATGCTGCGAGGATATCCAATTGATGCGTCACCTGCCGGATATCTGAACGGATATCTCCGGCGAGGTTATGAAGACGCATCTCCTGGATTTCCTCGCTGGTACTGCCTACATAATCAGTCAGATCCGTCAGATAGTATACGGATATCAAAACCAGAGGGATAATCGTCATCAAAAAACCGAACAAAAGGACTTTTTGCCGGACGGAACGAAATTTATTGCGCATCGAGGACACCTCCCTGTTCTGAGGGTACCGGTTCTGCGAGGCGCAAAATGTCTTCATTGAGCGTGACTCCAAGTTCCCTCGCCACATCGTCATTGACGTGAAACAACAACTGATCCGGCAGCTCCACCGGCAAATTTTCCGGGTCATTTCCAGAAAGAAGCATGCTCACCTGACGGGCTGCCTGGTACCCCTGATCGTAGAATGACGAGCCGTAGCTCATTAGAAAACCAGCCGATGCTTCGTCATCGTATATCCCCATCAGGGGAACGTCTTTTGCCATCGCAAATTCCGCCAGTTCACCGGTCATCCCTTCGATCACAAAACTCGGTAACGTCATCAGACCGGTGTTCGGTCCGAGCACTCCGTTCAGTGCTTCAGCGTCAAAAACGTCACCGACGTCAAAGGCCAATGCATTGATTTGTAATTCGTCCGCTGCCTCCAACGCCATGGCCAGCGACCGTTCACTGATATCAATCGATGCATTATACAATAAGACAACCGCTTCAAGCTCCGGCAGGGCATCGGTGAATAATTCCACACGCTTCGCTGAGAGGCTCAGATGATGGTTGGCAATGCCTGTGAACTGGCCGCCAGGTGCTTCAAAACGCTCAATTATGCCCGTTTCCATCGGGGCTGCCATACCGACGAATACCACAGGCGTATGACTCTCTGTACCATCCATTGCCTCTTGGAGGACCTGCGTCTCGATTCCTCCGAAAGCCGTAATCAAATCATAATCCGCATGCACCAGATCTGTTGCGACCGACAAAAGCAGACCAGGATCTTCCTCTTCGTACACATGAAATACCACATCATCGTCGGCAAAACCGAGATCTGCCAGACCATCCTCTATACCCGTAAGTTTCTCCATCCGGCTGCTTTCGGTGACAAGCACTCCGATTTGTGCCGGTTCTTCGGCCTGGCTGTTTTCAAAAATCAAGAACCCGATGATTGCCATAACCATGAGTCCTGTCATTACTGATGCCGTGCGCATCGCGTGTCCCCCCTCCTGTCAGTCTTTCACCGTCTGTTTGTATTCACGTCCCAGTTTAAACCCTAACGGGACAGCCACCAGCGTTAATACCGCCAAAACGATAAAAGCTTCATTGATGGCGGTCAGACTCGCCTCCTGCAAGTCACCACCGCCATTCACAAGAATCTGTGAACGCCGGACTTCGAAATAGATCGATACAAACACGATTCCGAGCGCCGAGCTCATTTGCCGGACGACATTCCCCATTGCCGAGCCGCGGGAAATCAGTTTTTCCGGAATGGAATTCATCCCTGCGGTTGTCGCAGGCATATTACTGAGACCCATCCCGATCCCCCGGATCCCGTTTAACAAAAAGACGAACCAAAGCGCTGTTTCCATTGTCAAAAAGCCAAGGGCGAACGTGGACACACTGAGAACCATCAGCCCTCCCGCCGCTGCAATGGTCGGGCCTTTCACATCGAGCATCCGCCCACCGACATTCATGAACAACCCCATCAGTAAGGCTGACGGAAGAAAGCTCAGGCCGGTCATGATCGCGCCGTAGCCGTATACCGTCTGGATCAACAGCGGAATCAGAAAGATCCCCCCGAACAGGCTGACAGAACCGATCATGGCGATGAGTACACTGTATGTATACGCCTTGATTCTGAAGATGGAGAGATCGAGCAGGGGCTGGTCCTGCCTGGCTTCAATCCGCACAAAGAACCAGAGTGAGAACACGCCAACTGCAATGAGTGTCAGGTTGAGTGCATTGTAGAGATGAGCCAATTCGTTGATCCGACCCAACGCAAACAAGATCGAGCCGACACCGATCGTGACCGTGACAAACCCAGGTTTATCGAGACGGATATCCGTTACCCGCTTCGTTTGCGAGAGAAATCGGATGGAAAACAAAATCGCCAATAGTCCTGTAGGGATGTTTACAAGAAAGAGCCATTGCCACGATCCCAGTTCCACCAGGAGACCGCCCAACGTTGGTCCAATGGTCGGGGCAAGCATCGCAGCGACACCCCACACGCCTGTCGCCAGTCCCCGCTCCTCCCGGGGAAAAGCATCGAAGATCAGGACCATGGAGAGCGGCATGATCATGCCGCCACCCACACCTTGAATGGCTCGAAAGCCGATCATCGCACTGATGTCCCAGGAAAAGGACCCCAGCACTGAACCGGTCACAAACAGCATCAAGCCTCCTATATACACTTGCTTTTTTCCGAATTTATCGGCAAGATAGCCCGTTAACGGCATGGACATCCCCATGGCCACCATAAAAATCGTGATGACCCAGCCCGCACTGACGGCATCCGCGTCAAACAGATTCATAAAATAAGGTATGGCAGGATTCAGCATGCTGTTATTTAAAATTACCGTAAAGGTACCGGTTAATACCGTAATGACAACCAGCCATTTATTCGGTATGCGATTGAACATAGTGTCACCTGATTTCAGTTTGATTTCGATCTCTTTCGATTGACGAAAGACCTTGATATCTATCTATCATACCATAATCACGAACTAAAATGGCAGAGACAGAAGAAGAGCACCCGGCGCTTTTGCCGGATGCTCTGAGCTTTTAATTGAGTGGATAATGCTTGAGGAAATAGATGAGGGATTGCAGTTCAACAGACAGATCAATATGGTGCACACGGATATTATCCGGTACGGTCAATCTTGCCGGAGTGAAATTCAGGATGCCTTTGATACCGGATTCCAGCAGTTGATCTGTGATGCCCTGTGCGGCCATGGACGGCACAGTGAGAATCACCACTTCAATGTCTCCGAGTTTTTCCTCCATATCATCGAAATGATAAATCGGCACATCACCAATCGTCTGATCCACTTTCGAGCGGTCGACATCAAACGCCATTTCAATTCGGGTATTATTACTCTTACTGAAATTATAATTCAAAAATGCCGTACCCAGATTACCGACACCAACCAGTGCCACTTTCGTCAGCTCATCCTGATCCAGCGTTTTCCGGAAAAAGGACAGGAGATAGTTGACGTTATAACCGTAGCCTTTTTTGCCTAAAGCTCCAAAATACGAAAAATCCCTGCGGATCGTAGCCGAATCCACCTTCACCGCTTCACTGAGTTCACTTGAGGACACGCGGTGTTTTCCCGATGCCTGAAGCCCTTCGAGAAACCGGTAATACAGCGGGAGCCGTTTTGCAGTTGCCTGTGGTATCTTTGCCTGATCTACTTCCATTTCTACACAACCTCCGTTCAGCAATTATCCTTCTCTTTTGAAATCGCCACTCTTACCGCCGGTTTTCTCCAGCAGGTACGTTTCACCAATCACCATGCCTTTATCAACGGCCTTGCACATATCATACACCGTCAATGCGGTAGCGCTGGCTGATGTTAACGCTTCCATCTCGACGCCTGTACTGCCTTTGGTTTTCACAGCCACCCGGATGTTCAGACGATGCGACGGCTTTTCTTCCGTCCAGTCAAACGCAATGTCCACACCGCTGAGTGACAGTGGGTGACACATTGGAATGATCTGTGCCGTATTTTTCGCAGCCATGACTCCGGCTACCTGCGCCACTGCCAGTACGTCCCCTTTTTTCATGGCACCCTGGCGAACAGCTTCATAAATGTCATTGTTCACTACTACACTTGATACCGCAACGGCGGTCCGGACCGTTTCATTCTTGTCGGAGATGTCAACCATCTTCGCCCGGCCCTGTTCATTAAAATGGGTAAATGAATCCATCGCATACCCTCCTCGTATTCTTCCACTATTGTACACTATTTTTTCACAAACTGCACATATTATTCCGGAAAAGTTGCCACTGACAAAGGAATTCATGTACACTTACGTTGTGAATCAACAAGAAGACGAGCGAATAAGGGATGAACAATCATGATTGTATTACAATGTGCACAACTGTCCAAGTCCTTCGGGACGGACACGATCCTCAATCAGGTCAAGCTGGAAGTGAAATCGAATGAACGGATCGCACTGGTGGGACGAAACGGTGCAGGGAAATCCACACTGTTGAAGATCATTGCAGGTGAATTAACGCATGACGAAGGGACACTCATGATCCCGAAGGAAGTGAATGTCGGTTACCTCGCACAAGACAGTGGCCTGTCGTCAGGACGTTCCATCTGGGATGAAATGATGACAGTGTTTGAAGCATTACGAAATATGGAACAGAAACTCCGCAGTCTCGAAGAACAGATGAGTGATCCGTCACATCCACGCTACGAAAAGGTACTCGAAGAATATGATCAGCTCCAGCAGGATTTCCGCGACCGTGGCGGGTTTCAGTATGAAGCGGATATCCGCAGTATTCTTTCCGGATTAAACTTCAAAGGATTTGATTACAACACCACCGTCGATGCTTTGAGCGGCGGGCAAAAGACCCGGTTGGCTTTGGGGAAGCTGCTGCTCTCCAAACCGGAACTCCTTATCCTCGATGAACCGACAAACCATCTCGACATCGATACGATGACGTGGCTCGAGAATTATCTCAGCGCGTACAACGGATCACTCTTGATCGTTTCACACGACCGGTACTTTCTCGACAGGATCGTGAACACCGTATATGAACTGACCTTTCAGAATACGTACCGCTATAACGGAAACTATTCCTACTACCTCGATGCCAAAGCCGAACGGCTCGAACAGGAATTAAAAGAGTTTGAAAAACAGCAGTCGGAGATCAAAAAGCTTGAAGATTTCGTGGCGCGCAATCTCGCACGGGCTTCCACCAGTAACCGTGCGAAAAGCCGCAGGAAAAAGCTGGAGAAAATGGACCGCCTGGATAAACCGGTAAACGAAGACGGTTCGGCGAAATTCCAGTTCCAAATTGAACGACAGACCGGAAATGACGTTTTGATGGTGGAGGATCTGGCCATCGGTTATGACAATGAACCCTTGCTTCAACATGCCGGCTTCACATTGAACCGCGGCGAGAGCGTCGCACTGATTGGACCCAACGGCATCGGCAAAACAACGCTGTTAAAAGCCATCGCCGGACAGCTCTCTCCTATGGCCGGTAAAATCCGCTACGGAAGCAATGTCTCCATCGGCTATTATGACCAGGAACAGACCGGGTTGAACCCTAAGAAGACCGTTCTTCATGAGCTTTGGGACGATTACCCGCAGACCCCTGAAAAAGAGATCCGCACCGTACTCGGTAACTTCCTCTTTTCAGGTGACGATGTCCTCAAATCCGTCATGGATCTCTCCGGGGGAGAAAAGTCCAGGCTGTCTCTTGCGAAGCTGATGATGGAAAAATCCAATGTCCTCATCCTCGATGAACCAACAAACCACCTGGATCTTGACAGTAAGGAAGTTCTTGAAAATGCACTGATTGATTACCCAGGGACGCTCTTATTCGTATCCCATGACCGCTATTTCATCAACCGGATGGCGACCAGGGTGATCGAGCTGTCCAGTACATCACTCACAAGTTATCTTGGCGACTATGATTACTATCAGGAGAAAAAAGAAGAAGAGGAAGCGTACCGGCTGATTGCAGAGGAAAAAGCCGAAGCTCAAAACGCTTCAACGCCTGCTTCAGAGGCGAAGGATCAGACTCCTTCCAGCGGTACGAAAACAGACTTCAAGCAGCAAAAAGAAGCGCAGAAATTCGAACGGCAACGCCAGCGGCGCATTGAAGAGCTTGAAGCTGCAATTGAAGAAAAAGAGCGGAAGGTACAGGCCATCGAAGATGAACTGTGTAAACCGGAGGTGTTCCAGGATCACGAACAATCCGCCGAATTGAACAGTCAGCTCGAACAATTACATGCCTCTCTCGAATCTTCCATGGAGGAATGGGAAACACTGCAAGAAGAATAACAAGCACCTGAATACAGAAAAATGACGAAAGAACCCGACGCTTAGCGGGTTCTTTTTTGCTACTTCATGCACATTCAATTTCAGTAAAGGAGTCAAGTATCAGTTAAACCGGGGTTTGGTGACAAGATGAGGTATGTTAGTGATTCATCGACTTATACACAGTTTCAATCTATGGAACAGTTATCAGCAGGACTGTCAAGATGATATTGTACACAAATCCTCGACATATCCACATTACCCACAGAGTTATCCACCGTTTTTCCGCTTAACAAGCACGTTTCAGCTCGTTATCCCCAAAAAAGTGAGTTATCCACAGATTTTGTCCCCACAGTCCACAAGTTGATCCATCAACGATGAAAGTGCTTTTTCCACATTATTCACAACTCTGTGGATAAGTTTATACACAGAGTTGTAACGATGCCTTTTGACTATTGACACAGCGTTCAGTATTTGTTTTTTTCAAGCGCTCATTTGATGTTGTTCAGTTCCAGCTCTGTCATGACCCGGTTTAACCTGTGTATATCCGGATAACACTGTGCATAACTGATGAATCCGCTTGCTGTTTTCTGAAAGTTATCCACATGGAAAAGCATCTGGTCTGTTATGTCAAGAGGCTATCTGAATGGAAAGAGCACTTCTACTTTTGTCCTTTCGTGAACGTAAACATTTCTGCACAGTGTAAAAAACCCCGGGGTGATTGATACCCCGAGGTTTCACGATTAAACGGATTGTGCAAGCTCACGATTGAACTTGTTTACTCTGAAGCGTCAAGCCAGGATTCCCATTGAGCCGGTCATCGCTGAACATGCTCTGTTGATATTGCACATGCGCGGCCGCACCTATCATCGCAGCATTGTCTGTACACAGATGGAGTGGCGGGATCGTCAATTGGATTCCCTCTCGTCCGCAGGCGTCTTTCAAAGCGGCACGCAGTCCTTTGTTAGCCGCTACACCACCCGCAACAATCAGGTGGTTGACCTGCTTCTCTTTCACAGCGCGAATGGTTTTATCCACAAGGACGTCAATGACGCTTGCCTGAAAACTCGCCGCAAGGTTTTCCACAGGGATCTTCTCATCCCGCTGCCTGGCGTTGTGTAACGTATTAATCACAGCTGATTTCAGCCCGCTGAAACTGAAATCGAATGATCCTGCTTCAAGCCAGGACCTTGGCAGTGTCAGCGTTTCTTCTCCTTCATGTGCCAAACGGTCGATATGCGGGCCGCCAGGGTAAGGAAGCCCGAGCGTCCGGGCTACTTTATCATAAGCTTCTCCGACTGCATCATCACGCGTTTCACCCATTACTTCATAGCGGCCGTCTGCTTCCATATGAATGAGTTCCGTATGACCTCCGGAGACGACCAGCGCCACCAGCGGAAAGGTCAACGGTTCCACCAGGTGATTCGCATACAGATGACCTGCAATGTGATGAACACCGATGAGCGGGATATCCAGTGTGAACGCCAGCGCCTTGGCTGCGTTCACCCCCACCAGGAGGGCTCCGATAAGACCCGGGCCTTCAGTCACCGCGACGGCATCGAGGTCCTCCAGACGGATCCCTGCCTGTTCCACCGCCTCTTCTATGATCACCGTGATTTGATCCACATGATGCCTCGAAGCGATTTCAGGGACGACTCCGCCAAACCGCTTATGGCTCTCAACCTGCGACGCAACGACATTGCTGCGGATCACACGCCCGCCTTCGATGACAGCTGCCGCCGTTTCGTCACAGCTCGTTTCGATCGCTAATATGATCTCGTTATGTTCTTTTTTCATCTCTTAACCCCACCCACATCACTTGTGCATCCTCTTGCGTATCCGTGTAATAATTCTTTCTGATCCCGCCTTTTTGAAAACCGTATTTCCGGTACAGATTCTGCGCTGCAACGTTCGAAAGCCGCACCTCGAGGGAAAGCCGGTCGGCGCCCAATTTCACAGCCAATACAAGCGCCCCTTTCAGGAGACGTTCCCCGATACCATGGCGTCGCCATTCAGGATCAACGGCAATGTTGGTAATATGCCCGTCACCGACAACCACCCATAAACCACAGTAAGCAATGATTTTTCCCTTTGCCACTGCGACCGTATAGTAGGCAAACTGATTCTTGACCAGTTCGCTGTAGAATGCTTCACGTGTCCACGGTGTGCTGAAACACTTCGCTTCCAGATCGAGTACCTGGTCAAGATCCGTTACGTCCATAAACCGCACGTGAATCTCCGCTTTTTCAGTTGCGTTTTGGCTCATAGCTCTCAACCTTCCCAGGGTTTTGTTCGCGCCACTTCGATTCTGCTTCTGCCAACCGTAAATAATTGGGTTTGAAAAGATGTACCGTTGAGTCTGCCTGCAGGTGCATACCTGCAAGAGCCAGCGCCACAGGACGCACCAGCTCATTAGGCGACTGCGCAAATACGGACCGCTCCCCCAAAGCGCTCTGGATCACATCCTGATGCAGATGGAGATCCGGACTGATGAATAAAAAGCGTGGGGTTTCCCGTGTTGTCAACAGCTGCAGCCACTCATCGAGCATGATGATCCGGTCATCGAGGACCTGCTGATTCTGTTCGTAAAGACCTGTAAATGCCTGACCGCGGCGGGCATCGAAAAATGGCACCACTTCTCCGGTAAAATGTACTCCGTTTAATGAAAGAACTTTCAGACTCGAAACACCCACAACAGGAATACCGAGACTGTAGGCCATGGTTTTTGCCGTTGTGACACCGATACGAACGCCGGTATACGAACCAGGTCCGTGATTCACCACAATCCGGTCGAGATCATCGGGCGTCAGATCGACCTGTTCAAACAGGCTTCGGATCGCTGGCATCAGCCGAAGGGAATGATTCTTTTTCTCATGGGTCACAAGCTCCCCGACCGGTTTGCCGTCCTTCAAAAGTCCGACCCCCATCACGTAGCTTGCTGTATCTATCGCCAGTACATTCATGCCTTCTTTATCTCCTTTATCAGTGCCTCGTAACGTTTGCCATGAGCTGTTATCGTCATGGTTCTCGTATCGGGTCCAGTATACGTGATCAGAATATCCAGTCTGGCATCGGGTAATTGACTGGCAATCATCGACGGCCATTCGATCACAACCACGCCGCCGCTGTCAAAATACTCATCAAGACCCAGGTCTTCATCTTCCGCTTCGATCCGGTACGCATCCATATGATAAAACGCCAATCTGCCCATGTATTCTTTCATGATCGTAAAGGTGGGGCTGTTGACATTGCCCGGGACGCCGAAGGCCTCAGCGAGTGCTTTGGTGAATGTTGTCTTTCCTGCACCGAGGTCCCCTTCGAGGGTAATCACATCACCTGGTTGGAGCTTCTCAGCCAGATCTTTTGCAAGTTCTTTTGTTTCCGTGAGTTGCTGCACGTCTATGGTGAGGCTCACTGTCATCTTTCCCACATCCTTTACCACTAAAAACCCCGCTTCACAGCACATCCTGAATGGCGTAAGCGCTCGTCTAGAAACTTTGAACTACCGCCAGGCTAAAGCCATAGCGGATTCCTGAGTACGGGGTTCTCCCGAACCCTGAATAAAGAAACTTTAAACGATTCTATGAATGATTAAAAATGGGCGTATCCGCTTCTCGTCAGCGTTTCCCGTTTCCCTTCGCAGATAAGATCCACAGCTGCGTCACCTTGTTCCACCATCCCGACAGGGAAAATCGAAACCCCCGCCGTCTGAGCTCGTAAACAGACTTCCCGCCAATGTTCCCGAGAGAAAGCAGCGACAAGCTGAAATTCCTCTCCGCCATAGAGGACCCAGTCCTGTTGTTTTGACATAGGAAACCCGGTCAGAACATCCGGCTTCGGGATCCGGTTCCAATCAAGAACCATCCGCACACTACTGGCCTCCGCAATTTCTTTTGCTTCCCGGGCGATCCCGTCACTGATATCATTGAGCGCAGCCCGAATCCCCATTTCAGCAAACAATCTGCCGGCCTTCACCTGAGGTACCGGCCGCTGATGAGCTTTTACCAATGCTTCCTGCTCAGTTTCCGGGATCGCTGTCATGTCGTCTTGCCCCAACAGGAGATCAAGGCCGGCCGGGGAAGAGCCTAGTGGTCCGGTTACGACGATGACATCACCAGGCTCTGCCTGATCTCTTGTCAGTCGGACAGACGTTTCCACAATGCCTGTCACCGTCACGGTAATCACCAGTTTATCCGATGTCGATACCGTGTCGCCTCCAATCAGATCCATCCCGTCCTTTTCAGCCGCTTCCTCAAGACCCTCATAAATGCGCCTCGTTTTCTCTTGAGGCCAGCCTTTCTTCGGGATGGCAATCGAGACGATGTAATGTCTTGGAATCGCCCCCATCGCCGCCAAATCACTGATGTTGACTGCCAGGGCCTTATAGCCGATATCTTCCGGGGTCATCGTGACACTTGAGAAATGAATATCCTCCACCATCGTATCCACAGCAATCACGTCGTAAAATCCGGCGACGCCGGACACAATGGCCGCATCATCACCCACGCCAACGATAACGGACTCCCCCGTCTTCCGCTTTTGCTTTATCGATTCAATCCATTCAAATTCCTGATCCAATCTGATCACCGTCCAATTGTATGCCAATCCGTATTATAGCAAATCTGTCCCGTTGACAACAGAACTGATTACCTCGCCTGTTTCACTGCTTCTGAGAATGCTTCAATGATATCCGTTCCGTCCTCGATACCGACGGAAATCCGGATCATTTGTGCCGTGACGCCAAGTTTTTGCCGCATGGTTTCCGTCAATGCCCGGTGGGAAGTTCCTTTCGGATACGATACCGTTGTCTCAACCCCGGCAAGCGTCGGGACTACTTTGATCCACGACAGCCCGCGGGTCAAAGCATTGAGATCGATATCATCTTCCAAATCGATCGTCACAATGGCACCGTTTCCGGCGTCCGATGCGCCTTGCGGATAAAACACCCGTTTCACGCCAGGCGTCAGTGCCAATGCGTCTGCAAGCATCTGCGCATTGTCGCACTGGGCTCTCATTCTCAGACTGAGAGTTTTCAACCCCCGCACTGCAAGCCAGCCATCGAACGGACCGAGATTACTGCCAAGGGTCGTGATTTTTTTCCTTGCTTGTTGTACCAGTTCGCTTCCGCCGCAAAGTACACCTGCCGTTACGTCACTGTGGCCCCCGATATATTTTGTTGCACTGTGTACAACCAGATCCGCGCCTTCTTCCAAAGGCCGGATGAGATACGGTGTTGCGAAGGTATTGTCCACCATCAATTTCAAATCGTGCTTCTCACTGAGCGTAACAAGTGCCTTCAGGTCCTCTACTCTGAGAAGGGGATTTGTGATCGATTCGGTATAGATGAGTACAGTTTTTTCCGTGACTGCGTCCTCCACTGCCTTCAAATTTGTCATGTCGATAAAATCGATGGCGATTCCAAGGCCGCGGATTTCTTCATCAATGAGCTGAAACGTTCCCCCGTAAAGATCCTCTGCAACGATGACATGATCCCCCGGTTTTGCCACTGCCAGGAATCCCGCAAGAATCGCGGATAAACCCGAAGCTGAGGCCACACCTGCTTCAGCATTTTCCATATCTGCCACGGCCTGACCCAGTTCATCGGTGTTCGGGTTGCCCATTCGGGTGTACAGATAATTCTTTTCACCATTGAAATACGTTTCCATATCATCAAGATCCGTAAAAGCGAACGCAGATGTCTGGTAAATCGGTGTCGCTTTACTTTTATCTGTTTTCAGCTGATGACTTTTCATATGTACATTTTTTGTGTTGAATTTCATAGTTATCCCCGCCTCATTTAATCAGACTATGGTGTCCATCTTACTACAAACCCGGGGATTTCACCATCTGAAACACACATGATTGTGTTATATCTTTCACATCTTCTTTATTAAATCGTAATCTGTTGTACATCTTCTCTTAATCTTTATTTGTTACGATTTATGTGTACCATCAAGAAAGCCACAAGCTGTAAAGTGATCCCCCTTTTTCACTTTATAAATTAGGCCATGGACATATTCGCAGTCCATGGCCTTTTTCTTTGTATTTCTCAGGAACGTTTCTGCTTTTTGAAAGATAACTGCAGCGAAGGCTTTCGCCATTGGCCCCTCAAGAAGCCAAGCATTCTTTTTCTGATCAGCTTGTTTCCAGCAGTTCGTCCTCTATAGTAAGCAACTCCCTAAACCAGCCCTCAGCCGAAACGAGATCCGTATAACTCCCCTGTTCCACGATCCGTCCCTTATCCATGACAATGATTTGATCCATTTTTTCCAGCCCTCTCAGCTGGTGCGTAATCAACAAAAAGATATCCTGTCGGCTTTTAGCAAGCACTTTGTGCATCACCTGATCGTAGGTCGTCATATCGAGTGCGGACAGCGGTTCATCCAATACCCAGAAAGGGGCTTCCTGAAGCCAGGCTCTCGTCAGGGCCAGCCGTTGCCGCTCGCCGCCGGAGAGATTTTTTGCTTCTTCCTCGACGATATCATCCAGTGTGAGATTCTGAAGCGCCATTGCACTTAGCGCGTCGAGCATCGTCTGATCATCGACTGTAGGATTTGCCAGCTGCAGATTTTCCCTTACACTGCCGTAATAAAAATGATTCTCCTGCAGGGAAAAGCGGCAGTTCGCCCAGTAGTCCTCAAGGTTCACCTTGTCAAGCGGGGTGCCGTTTACCAAAACGTGTCCCGATTGTGGCATATAAATGCCTAAAAGCAGATGCATCAGCGTCGTTTTTCCCGACCCGCTCGCTCCGACAATCGCTGTTCGGGTTCCAGAATTCAGTTCAAGCGAGACCTGTTCAAGGCTCTTCCGTTCACTGCTCGGGTAAGTGAAATCACACCGAGCGCATTGTAACGCGTCGATCTCATTGACCGATACAGATTCTGCCTCAATTACACCTGGCGTCTCTTCAGACTGAGCCAAATTCAGCCGTTCTGCAGATTGACGGCTCGTTTCCGCATTTTTCGGAAAGGACGCCATTGGATTGGCTGATTCAAAAACCGAGAGCGAAATCAAGATCAGTGCCGCGAGCCATACACCGTGTAAATCCCCGTTTTGCACTTCGAGGGATACAAAGAACGTAAGGAGCCACGTGATCATGAGCCCTGCCAATACATTCACAGATTCACTTCCCCGGAGTTCCTGTTGTTCTCTCTCCTGCTCTGTCGCATAGCGCTTTGATACATGGTGGACGTCCTTCGCCTTTCCCGATGCCTGACCATGCATCTTCAGTTCACGGAATCCGCTCATCCACTCGGTTACTTCAGTAGCTAATTCACCGCGTTTCAAGCGCACATTCGCTGAACTATGACGGTTTTTCAGCGCAAACCATGCCGGGATCACCCCGCCTGTCAAAAGAAAACCGACGAACAATAAAAAGGCAGCGGTCATGGAATAGAGTGAAGCAAACACAATCGTTGCCATGAAAACAAGCAGCATCACAACCGGCGGATAGACGACCCGCAGAAAGAAGAACTGCAGATTTTCCACATCACCGGTAATCCGGCTCAACAGATCCCCGCTCCGATACGTTCGAAACATCCCGGGGATATTGGCAACCACACGGTCAAAATAGTGTGTCCGGATGTGACTGAGTATCGTGAACGTTGACTGATGTGAAAAATAACGCTCCCCGTAGCGGCTTCCGGCTCTTAACAAACCGAAAAACCGAACCAGCACGATCGTCGCTGTCAACGTATATAAGGGAGGCTGAAGGGCCGCACTCGAAATCAGATACCCACTGGATGCGAGCAGGCCGACTGATGCGCCTGCAGCGAGAAAACCGAGAAGAGCCGCAAGCATGACGCCTTTTTTCTCCAAGAGCATCAGCTTCAGTATAGGTTTTGCATCCCTCATCATTCATCCCCCTCTCGCACTTCACCGGTAATTCTTTTGAACGGTTGAGATTCAGCGGCCAACGTATCAAATGTGCCTTCAGCTGCAAGAATGCCCTGATCAATCACGAGGATCCGGTCCGCCTGCCTGATTGTTCGTAAGCGGTGTGCGATCGTCACTACTGTGGATTGCTCGCTCAACTTGGCAATGGTCTCATTCATCCGTTTTTCCGTTATGACATCAAGTCCGGAAGTCGGCTCGTCAAAAAATAGCAGCTTTGGCTTTTGAATCATAACCCTCGCCAGGGCAATGCGCTGCTTCTCACCGCCTGAGAAACCCTGTCCACCCTCACCGACAGGGGCATCCAGACCATCCGGCAGTTCTGCGAGCAGATCTGACAGTCCTGCAGAACGGACTGCTTCATTCAAAACTTGTCCGGAAATACCGGTCTTTCCCATCAAAAGATTACTGCGGACCGTCCCCGCGAACAGATACGGATGCTGCGACACATAACCGATTTCTTGAAACCAGCTTTCTTCGGTCCAGTCACACCGCCTTTGTCCATTAACGAGATAACTATCAACTTCCTCAGCTTCTGTCAACCCCGCCATCACATTCATCAGTGTGGACTTTCCCGCACCACTGACTCCAATGATCGCTGCATGTTCTCCTGCCGGAATCGTAGCCGAGATCCCTTCGAGGGACGCGTTGGTATTTCCCGGGTAATAATAGTTCAGGTTATCCAGCGTCAATGCCGGTGGTGCCTGGAGTGCGAGTTTTTCACGCCCCCAGGTCACTTCAGGCAACGGCTGTTCCAATGCATCTTTCAATTTCTCCCCTGCGGCAATGCTGTTTCGCCCGGAGTGAAAACTTGCTCCGAGGTTTTTAAGCGGCAAATACAGTTCAGGTGCCATCAGCAATACGAAGAATGCGGTCTGAAATGTCAGGTGCCCGAACACGAGCCTGAGTCCCACTTCGACTGCAATCATTGCTGTCGCAATCGTTGCGAGAATTTCCAGCATCAGTGCGGATAGAAATGCGATCTTCAGTACATCCATCGTTGCTTCACGAAATGCCAGGCTTTTCTCGCGGATCACTTCGCGCTGCGCGCTTGTCTGTCCGAGAAGCTTCAATGACATAACGCCTTTCAAGGTGTCCAGAAAATGGCCTGAAAAGCTCTGGAGCTTCGCCATCTGAACCCCGGCCTTCTTTTCCGATTGACTGCCAATCAGCATCATAAAAACGGGGATTAAAGGCGCTGTAATCAGCATGATCAGACCTGAATAAATATTCTGTGTGAACACCGTGATCAAAATCATGACCGGGACAACCATCGTCTGGATCAGCTGCGGGAAATACGAACTGAAATAGCTGTCCAGTTCATCGACGACGTCCAGATACAGGCTGATGCGCTTGCCTGTCAGATCCGTGCGCTGCTCGGCTGCCGTCATCCGCTCCAGCAGTTTTTGACGGTAGCGGTCTTTCACGTCCCTGGCTGTCCGGATCCCAATCCGAAAAGGAAGGTCACTGAAAACCACCCTGGCAAAGAACACCCCGAGCAACAAGGCCATCAAAATCCACTGATCCCGCAGTGCCTGCTCCTGTAAAAAGACGGCATCCACGAGACTTGCGATGAGATATGCCTGACCAATAATCACCGCACCGGATAACACCGTAAAGAGAACAAGAAGAAACATTCGCCGTGGATAGACGAATGCTTCTCTGTTCAGTTCTTTTTTCATCATCAGAATCAGTACCCCGCCCGTTCATGACTGGCCTTACCGCGGAAATGCCAGTAAACGAAGGCTGTATAGCCAATAACCAGCGGCATCCCGATTAATGCGATAATCAGCATGACCGTGAGTGTATAATCAGACGAAGAAGCGTTATAAATTGTCAGGCTCGTCGCCGGATCTGCACCGGTTACCAGGTTCGGGAACAATCCACCCGCAAGCGTCAGGAGCTTTGAAGTGATGATGACCGAACTGGCCAGGAAAGCAGCCATGTATTTTTTCTGAAAGAAGAAAAACGGGATCAACACGATCGCGACAACGGTCATCAGTGGAAACACGAACAAGATCGGCTGATTCGTAAAATTCGTAAACATATGTGGTGCGAAAATCAACGTACCGACAGTACCCAAAATCCATAGAACGCCCATTGCCATGACAAAGAGCTTCGCATATTTCAGGGCACGTTTTTGCAGCGCTTTTTCTGTTTTAAGGATCGTATAAGTTGTACCCTGCAGCAGGAAACCAACCAGACCAATCACTCCCAAGAGGAGCGCATAAGGATGCAGCAGGTGGAAGAAAGTTGCCGTATAGTTCATGTTGGCATCCATCGGAATCCCGATGACCAGATTCCCCATCGCCACACCGAAAAGTAAGGCCGGCAGAAAGCTTCCAATCATGAACAGCTTCCCCATTAAGCGCTGCATCGGTGGATCATCCGAACACTTGAAGTAATATTCCACGCCCACCGCTCTGAAAATCAAGCCGAACAATACGACCATCATCGCCAGATAAAAACCGCTGAAAACGGTGGCGTAGACGAATGGGAATGCAGCAAACAGCGCGCCGCCTCCAGTCAGCAGCCACACTTCATTGCCGTCCCAGACCGGTCCAATGGAATTGATCAAGGTCCGCTTTTCATCCTCTGTTTTCCCCAGCTGATAGAAGAGTGTGCCTATACCCAGATCAAACCCGTCCAGTACCGCATAGCCGATAATCAAAACTGCCAACAGTATAAACCAAATTAATTGTAAGTCCATCAGGCTGACTCTCCTTCCTTCGGATGATCAAGATGTTTCATGGATGTTTCCATATCGAACTTCTTGACTTCCTTTTTCATGAGATAAACCATCAGCCATACCAGGAAGGCGTAAATGGCAACGAATAACCCAAGAGAAATCAGGACTTCCACACCGCTCAGATGTGATACGGCATCCTCTGTTCGCAGTACGCCGAACACTGCCCACGGCTGACGTCCCCATTCAGCAACAATCCATCCTGCTGTATTTGCAATATAAGGAAGCGGAAGCATCCAAAGCGCGGTCTTCATCAGTCTTTCTTTTTCAAAGAGCTGCCCTTTCCGCCATTGCCATGCCATCACCATAAAGAAACCGATCAGAATGATTCCTGCAGTGACCATGACACGAAAAGCAATGAAGTTCCCTATCACCGGTGGCCGATCCTCTGCGGCGAACTCTTTGAGCCCTGTAACTTCCGCATTGACGTCATCATACGTCAGGAAACTGAGCATCCCCGGAATACCGAATTCAAACCGATTCCGTTCGTTTTCCATATCTGGAATCGCAAACAGCAACAGGGGTGCATTTGCTTCTGTTTCCCAATGTGCTTCATACGCAGCCAGTTTTTCCGGTTGGGTTTCCCCGACCAGCTGTGCGTGGGAGTGCCCTGAGAAAGCCTGCAGCACACTGAAAACAAGACCGACGACAATCGCCATTTTCATCGAGCGTTTCGCCAGCGGCATATTCTTTTTCTTGATAATAAAATAGGCACTGATCGCCACGATAAACATCGATGCCGTAATAAATGCCCCTTCCATCACATGCAGGTACCGCACCATTGTCGATGGATTAAAAATCACTTCTGCAAAGTTCACCATCTCGGCACGATTCAGCTCTTCATTGATAATATGTCCCTGAGGTGTCTGTTGCCAGGAGTTCGCTGCAATAATCCAAAATCCAGAGAGACTTGTCCCGACTGCAACCATCAAAGCTGCAAAGAAACGCATCCCTTTTGAGATTTTATCCCGTCCAAACACAAGCAGTCCGATGAACGTTGATTCAAGGAAAAAGGCAAATACCCCTTCCGCTGCCAATGGCGCGCCGAAAACGTCCCCGACAAACCGGGAATAGGCCGCCCAGTTTGTTCCGAACTGGAACTCCATCGTGATCCCGGTCGCAACGCCGACCCCAAAATTAATCAGGAACAGCTTTGTCCAGAATCTCGCCATTTTGTCATACAATGGATCCTTCGTTCGCCAGTAGCGAAACTCCATGTACGCGATAAATACTGCAAGTCCGATTGTCAGCGGTATAAATATGTAGTGTACAACCGCAGTGAATGTGAACTGCAGGCGTGACAATAAGAGTACATCAAGCATTCTTTGACCCCTCCCCAAAACATTAGTCTTTTTATAAGATTAAATTCATTCTAGTGCAATTATTATTATATTTTAAAACTGTGTGGATCGTATGAGAATTTTGTGAAAATTTCATGACATTTCTTTTGG
This sequence comes from Salisediminibacterium beveridgei, assembly GCF_001721685.1. Taxonomy (GTDB): domain Bacteria; phylum Bacillota; class Bacilli; order Bacillales; family Salisediminibacteriaceae; genus Salisediminibacterium; species Salisediminibacterium beveridgei. The sequence goes on from NZ_CP012502.1 coordinate 2,991,827, forward strand.
CTATATTATTAGGCGGCATAAGTATAGCCTTCTAAAGTATACGACTACCCATACCTTTGGATATGACCGGCGCTTCAGAACAGCTTTCTCAATTACAAGGACTTAATTTTTAATATTTACACTGTTTCGGGATTTTAATTATTTTAAAATATTAAAAATCTGGTTTGTTCTTCTGCTTTTGATAATGATTCCGCCGAGCTTACGGTTAAACCTGCAGACACAAAAAAACCATTCTCCCGTTAAGGAAAATGGTTCTTTGTTGGCCCGGCGGCGTCCTACTTTCACAGGGGGACAGCCCCCAACTATCATCGGCGCTGAAGAGCTTAACTTCCGTGTTCGGCATGGGAACGGGTGTGACCTCTTCGCTGTCGCCACCAGACTATGGTTGAGTGTGACCACTCAAAACTGAATAACGCGTATGACGGGGATCATGAATCCGTGTCTTTCCTTCGTACATTAACTTACTTCGCTTAACGTTGGTTAAGCCCTCGATCGATTAGTATCACTCAGCTCCGCATATCGCTATGCTTCCACACGTGACCTATCTACCTCATCGTCTCTGAGGGATCTTACTCACCGAAGTGATGGGAAATCTCATCTTGAGGGGGGCTTCATGCTTAGATGCTTTCAGCACTTATCCCGTCCACACGTAGCTACCCAGCGATGCTCCTGGCGGAACAACTGGTACACCAGCGGTGTGTCCATCCCGGTCCTCTCGTACTAAGGACAGCTCCTCTCAAATTTCCTGCGCCCGCGACGGATAGGGACCGAACTGTCTCACGACGTTCTGAACCCAGCTCGCGTGCCGCTTTAATGGGCGAACAGCCCAACCCTTGGGACCTACTTCAGCCCCAGGATGCGACGAGCCGACATCGAGGTGCCAAACCTCCCCGTCGATGTGGACTCTTGGGAGAGATTAGCCTGTTATCCCCAGGGTAGCTTTTATCCGTTGAGCGACGGCCCTTCCATACGGTGCCGCCGGATCACTAAGCCCGACTTTCGTCCCTGCTCGACCTGTATGTCTCGCAGTCAAGCTCCCTTATGCCTTTGCACTCTGCGAATGATTTCCAACCATTCTGAGGGAACCTTTGGGCGCCTCCGTTACTCTTTAGGAGGCGACCGCCCCAGTCAAACTGCCTACCAGACACTGTCCCTGAACCGGATCACGGTTCGAGGTTAGAATTTCAGTACAGCAAGGGTAGTATCCCACCATTGCCTCCACCGAAGCTGGCGCTCCGGTTTCCAAGGCTCCTACCTATCCTGTACAAGCTGTACCAAAATCCAATATCAAGCTGCAGTAAAGCTCCATGGGGTCTTTCCGTCCTGTCGCGGGTAACCTGCATCTTCACAGGTAATATAATTTCACCGGGTCTCTCGTTGAGACAGTGCCCAAATCGTTGCACCTTTCGTGCGGGTCGGAACTTACCCGACAAGGAATTTCGCTACCTTAGGACCGTTATAGTTACGGCCGCCGTTTACTGGGGCTTCAATTCAGAGCTTCTCCAAAAGGATAACCCCTCCTCTTAACCTTCCAGCACCGGGCAGGTGTCAGCCCCTATACTTCGCCTTGCGGCTTCGCAGAGACCTGTGTTTTTGATAAACAGTCGTTTGGGCCTATTCACTGCGGCTCCCCCAGGCTGTTCACCCTGGGGAGCACTCCTTCTCCCGAAGTTACGGAGTCATTTTGCCGAGTTCCTTAACGAGAGTTCTCCCGCGCGTCTTAGAATTCTCATCCCGCCTACCTGTGTCGGTTTGCGGTACGGGCACCTGTTTCCTCGCTAGAGGCTTTTCTTGGCAGTGTAGAATCAGGAACTTCGCTACTTAATTCACTCGCGATCACAGCTCAACCTTACGGTTACGGGATTTGCCTCATAACCAGCCTCACTGCTTCGACGCACACGTCCAGCGGTGCGCTTACCCTATCTTCCTGCGTCCCCCCATTGCTCAAATGGAAACGTGGTGGTACAGGAATATCAACCTGTTTGCCATCGCCTACGCTTTTCAGCCTCGGCTTAGGACCCGACTAACCCTGAGCGGACGAGCCTTCCTCAGGAAACCTTAGGCTTTCGACGGAGGGGATTCTCACCCCTCTTTTCGCTACTCATACCGGCATTCTCACTTCTAAGCGCTCCACATGTCCTTGCGGTCATGCTTCTACGCCCTTAGAACGCTCCCCTACCCCGAACACCCGAAGGTGTTCAGCCATAGCTTCGGTGATACGTTTAGCCCCGGTACATTTTCGGCGCAGAGTCACTCGACCAGTGAGCTATTACGCACTCTTTCAATGATGGCTGCTTCTAAGCCAACATCCTGGTTGTCTAAGCAACTCCACATCCTTTTCCACTTAACGTATACTTGGGGACCTTAGCTGATGGTCTGGGCTGTTTCCCTCTTGACTACGGATCTTAGCACTCGCAGTCTGACTCCCGAGGATAAGTATTTGGCATTCGGAGTTTGACTGAATTCGGTAATCCTGTAGGGACCCCTAGTCCAATCAGTGCTCTACCTCCAATACTCTTCCCTCGAGGCTAGCCCTAAAGCTATTTCGGGGAGAACCAGCTATCTCCAGGTTCGATTGGCATTTCACCCCTACCCACACCTCATCCCCGCACTTTTCAACGTGCGTGGGTTCGGGCCTCCATTCAGTGTTACCTGAACTTCACCCTGGACATGGGTAGATCACCTGGTTTCGGGTCTGCAACCACGTACTTATTCGCCCTGTTCAGACTCGCTTTCGCTGCGGCTCCGCCTCTTCAGCTTAACCTTGCACGTAATCACAACTCGCCGGTTCATTCTACAAAAGGCACGCTGTCACCCATTAACGGGCTCCAACTACTTGTAGGCACACGGTTTCAAGATCTGTTTCACTCCCCTTCCGGGGTGCTTTTCACCTTTCCCTCACGGTACTGGTTCACTATCGGTCACTAGGAAGTATTTAGCCTTGGGAGATGGTCCTCCCGGATTCCGACGGGGTTTCACGTGACCCGCCGTACTCAGGATCCACTCCGGAGGAGGGAACGTTTCGGCTACAGGGCTTTTACCTTGTCCCGCGGACCTTTCCAGGTCGCTTCACCTACGCTCTCTCTTTGTAACTCCAATGGAGTGTCCTACAACCCCGAAAGGCAAGCCTTTCGGTTTGGGCTGTTTCCGTTTCGCTCGCCGCTACTCAGGAAATCGCTTTTGCTTTCTCTTCCTCCGGGTACTAAGATGTTTCAGTTCCCCGGGTCTGCCTGCCATTACCCTATGGATTCAGGTATGGCTCCCATCCCATTACGGATGGTGGGTTCCCCCATTCGGAAATCTCCGGATCAACGCTTACTTACAGCTCCCCGAAGCATATCGGTGTTCGTCCCGTCCTTCATCGGCTCCTAGTGCCAAGGTATCCACCGTGCGCCCTTTCTTGCTTAACCATTTCCTGTGTTCCCACAGGCTTTCTTTGGCGTCGTTTTAACCTTAACGTTTGAATTCAAGACACTCGGTTCCTCTCTATTTGAATAGGATTCATAATAGATGATTCACCGGTGATTCATGATGTTTCGTCATTTCGTTATTCAGTTTTCAAAGGTCACTGAAGAGGATTAACCCTTCAAAACTAAACAAAAACCAGAGGCAAAAGTAAAAAGGTTGAGCTTATCTGAAAACCGGAGGTTTACAGCAAGTCTCCTTAGAAAGGAGGTGATCCATCCGCACCTTCCGGTACGGATACCTTGTTACGACTTCACCCCAATCATCTGTCCCACCTTCGGCGGCTGGCTCCCTAAGGTTACCTCACCGACTTCGGGTGTTACAAACTCTCGTGGTGTGACGGGCGGTGTGTACAAGGCCCGGGAACGTATTCACCGCGGCATGCTGATCCGCGATTACTAGCAATTCCGGCTTCATGCAGGCGAGTTGCAGCCTGCAATCCGAACTGAGAATGGCTTTATGGGATTGGCTTCACCTCGCGGCTTCGCGACCCATTGTACCATCCATTGTAGCACGTGTGTAGCCCAGGTCATAAGGGGCATGATGATTTGACGTCATCCCCACCTTCCTCCGGTTTATCACCGGCAGTCACCTTAGAGTGCCCAACTGAATGCTGGCAACTAAGATCAGGGGTTGCGCTCGTTGCGGGACTTAACCCAACATCTCACGACACGAGCTGACGACAACCATGCACCACCTGTCACTCTGTCCCCCGAAGGGGAAAACCCAGTCTCCTGGATGTTCAGAGGATGTCAAGACCTGGTAAGGTTCTTCGCGTTGCTTCGAATTAAACCACATGCTCCACTGCTTGTGCGGGCCCCGTCAATTCCTTTGAGTTTCAGCCTTGCGGCCGTACTCCCCAGGCGGAGTGCTTAATGTGTTAACTTCGGCACTAAGGGTATCGAAACCCCTAACACCTAGCACTCATCGTTTACGGCGTGGACTACCAGGGTATCTAATCCTGTTTGCTCCCCACGCTTTCGCGCCTCAGCGTCAGTTGTAAGCCAGAAAGTCGCCTTCGCCACTGGTGTTCCTCCACATATCTACGCATTTCACCGCTACACGTGGAATTCCACTTTCCTCTCTTACACTCAAGTCCCCCAGTTTCCAATGACCCTCCACGGTTGAGCCGTGGGCTTTCACATCAGACTTAAGAGACCGCCTGCGCGCGCTTTACGCCCAATAATTCCGGACAACGCTTGCCCCCTACGTATTACCGCGGCTGCTGGCACGTAGTTAGCCGGGGCTTTCTCGTGAGGTACCGTCAAGGTGCCGCCTTATTCAAACGGCACTTGTTCTTCCCTCATAACAGAACTTTACGATCCGAGAACCTTCATCGTTCACGCGGCATTGCACCGTCAGGCTTTCGCCCATTGCGGATGATTCCCTACTGCTGCCTCCCGTAGGAGTCTGGGCCGTGTCTCAGTCCCAGTGTGGCCGATCACCCTCTCAGGTCGGCTACGCATCGTCGCCTTGGTGAGCCCTTACCTCACCAACAAGCTAATGCGCCGCGGGCCCATCCTGCAGTGAGAGGACGAATCCCCTCTTTTACGTAGGTACCATGCGATACTTACGGTCATCCGGTATTAGCCTCGTTTTCACGAGGTTGTCCCGGTCTGCAGGGCAGGTTGCCCACGTGTTACTCACCCGTCCGCCGCTCATTCCACTGACGTCCACCCGAAGGCTTCTGTTAGCTTCCTGCGCTCGACTTGCATGTATTAGGCATGCCGCCAGCGTTCGTCCTGAGCCAGGATCAAACTCTCCGATAAAGTGTGGCGTCCAATGCCTCAGGCATTTTCTTCCGCGTTCATCTGAAGTTTGATGCGCTAGCATCATACCAATGTTGATGACACATTGGATTTTCATTGACGGGATATCTTATTCATATATCCCACTTCTTTTGCTTGGTTTTTTGTTTAGTTTTCAAAGGTCAAAAATCATGGAGCGGGTGATGGGAATCGAACCCACGACATCAGCTTGGAAGGCTGAGGTTTTACCACTAAACTACACCCGCAAATATAAATCAAGATGGTCGGGAAGACAGGATTCGAACCTGCGACCCCTTGGTCCCAAACCAAGTGCTCTACCAAGCTGAGCTACTTCCCGTTTCAATTAACAGCATAAAGATGGTGCGGTCGAGAGGAGTCGAACCTCCACGGGGTTGCCCCCACTAGGCCCTCAACCTAGCGCGTCTGCCATTCCGCCACGACCGCAGATAGAACACTTCATTAAAGTATGGTGCGGGTGAGAGGACTCGAACCTCCACGTCATAAGACACTAGATCCTAAGTCTAGCGCGTCTGCCAATTCCGCCACACCCGCAAATAAATGGCGGTCCCGACCGGGATCGAACCGGCGATCTCCTGCGTGACAGGCAGGCATGTTAACCGCTACACCACGGGACCTTGTAAAGCATTGTTATGAAATTCGGTGGTGGAGGATGACGGGCTCGAACCGCCGACCCCCTGCTTGTAAGGCAGATGCTCTCCCAACTGAGCTAATCCTCCAATTCGTACTTGGGTAAAAATAAGTATGGTGACCCGTACGGGATTCGAACCCGTGTTACCGCCGTGAAAGGGCGGTGTCTTAACCACTTGACCAACGGGCCGGATGATGGCGGAGAAGGAGGGATTCGAACCCTCGCGCCGCGCAAACGACCTACTCCCTTAGCAGGGGAGCCCCTTCAGCCACTTGGGTACTTCTCCATATGGCTCCACAGGTAGGATTCGAACCTACGACCGATCGGTTAACAGCCGATTGCTCTACCACTGAGCTACTGTGGAACAGTAACTATTCATTCAGCGACGACTTCCATTGTACCAACCTGGAAAGTCCAAGTCAACTGTTTTTTCAGGAAAGTAATTCGCTCTTTATTGGCGACTTTTTAAAGATATCATATCGGTTATTCACCGTCAATGGTTTCCATATAGAAAGTTTCAATTAATTTTAACTTTCCTTTGCACTTCCCGCAGACATAGCGACTGACGTCCATCCGCCTCCTGCGTTCATACTTTTGATTACAATCTTTACAGCGGTAGATATGCAGTTTTTCAGATCTGTTGCGCGTACCGGGAACGAGCTGGCAGTATCGGGTGGCTCCTGATTCTTCAATCCACTGTTTAAAGTCTTGATCACGATGCTGATAACCTTTGCCTTCAAGATGCAAATGATAGTGACATAATTCATGCTTGATGATCCCATCAAGCGCATCTTCCCCAAAATGCGCCAGTTGCTTCGGGTTGATCTCGATATTATGACTCTTCAACAGATAGCGTCCCCCTGTCGTCCTCAAGCGGGCATTAAATCTGATGTTGTGTTTGAACGGTCTGTTAAAAAAACGCTCCGATAAATGTTCTGTACGCAACTGCAATTCATCGTTCGTCACAAATGTCCACCTCCTGGGACGGCCTGTCGATATGTATCTGTATAACAGTGTAAAAGATATTTACAAAAAAGAAAACCCGTACACGAATGAACGGGTTTTCGGTCGAAATCAAGAATCACTTTTGATCATCGTCAGAGCAATGCGACCTTTCTGGACATCCACATCTTCCACCCAGATGGTGACGACATCCCCGACGTTAACAACATCCATCGGATTCTTCACAAATCCCTTACGTAATTTGGAGATGTGAACCAATCCGTCCTGCTTCACCCCGATATCAACAAACGCACCGAAGTCAACCACATTACGAACGGTTCCTTCCAACTCCATTCCTTTAGACAAGTCTTCCATCTTCAGGACATCCGTTTTCAAAATCGGTTTTGACAGTTCATCCCGGGGATCCCGGCCAGGCTCAGCCAGAGCCTGAAGGATATCCCGAATAGTCGGCACACCCGTTTCGTATGCCCCGGCCAGCTCCTCTACAGATAACGAATGAACCAGATCGCGAACTTCGTCTGTTCCCAGACCATCAGAGGTTATATTATAATCTTTCATCAATTTCTTGGCAACAGGATAACTTTCAGGGTGGATCCCTGTTTGATCGAGCACCTCTTTCCCATCAGGTATCCTCATAAATCCGATACTTTGCTCATACGTTTTCGCACCGAGTCGCGGTACTTTTTTCAACTGGGTCCTTGAGGTGAATTTTCCCTGTTCATCACGCATGTTGACGATGTTATTCGCCACTGCTTTACTGAGTCCGGATACATGAACCAGAAGTGAAGAAGATGCAGTATTCACATTAACACCTACCCGGTTGACCACCGTTTCCACAACGAAAGACAAACTCTCATTTAACCTGGATTGTGTAACGTCATGCTGGTATTGTCCGACGCCAACAGATTTCGGATCAATCTTCACAAGCTCGGCTAAAGGATCCTGAACTCTCCTGGAAATGGAAGCTGCGCTTCGCTCTTCTACCTGCAGATCCGGGAATTCTTCTTTCGCGAGCTTCGAAGCAGAGTACACACTGGCACCTGCTTCATTAACAATGAGAAACGGCACATCCAGCCCTGATTCCCGCAGAAGGTCTGCGGTGAACTGCTCCGTTTCCCTTGAAGCCGTACCATTGCCGATAGCAATCAAATCAATCCCGTGACGTTCAATTAATTCCTGTACTTTCTTTCGCGATTCCGTTACTTTCCCCCAAGGTTTAACCGGGTAAATGACCGCTACTTCGAGTAATTTCCCGGTCGCATCAATCACAGCCAGTTTACAACCTGTCCGGTATGCCGGGTCCATCCCGAGAATGACACGGTCTTTTA